>JAYEJY010000088.1:0-22231 GCA_034660795.1 Promethearchaeati archaeon
GTAAACTCTCACCAGATATTGTCCTTCATCATCTTGACAAACTTCATTATAAGGAATTAATTTTTCGTTGGAAGGGGCACTATGTAGGTTACCAACTAACTCATCATGGATATGATGTGTTAGCATTTCGTGTCCTTGCAGAACGAGATAGTGTAGTCGCAATAGGGAAAGAAATCGGAAAAGGAAAAGAATCTGATGTTTATTTAGGATTTAATGAGGAAAAGGAAAAAAAGGTTGTAAAAATTCATCGCGTAGGACGACCCAGTTTTCAAAGAAGCAAAAAATTGCGAACATATGTGGGAAAACGAGGGCATATCAATTGGCTCTATAAATCAAGATTATCAGCAGAACAAGAAGCAAAGGGATTAGAAATTGCCAATTCTATCAACTTGAAAGCGCCAATATTGATAGATAATAATAGACATATGATAGTCATGGATTTTTATGAAGGAAACGAATTAGCTAACTTAACAGACCTCCCTCGACCAGAATATTTTCTAAAAAGGATTTTAGAAGAAATAAAGAAACTTACCCTACAAGGCAATATAATACATGGGGATCTATCTGAATATAATATTCTCATAATACCTACTGCAGATATTTTAATTATCGATTTTCCTCAATTCATCACAATGGATCATCCAAATGCAAGAGAATTATTAACCCGAGATGTATATAATGTCTGTCGTTTCTTTAAAAGAAAATACCAATTAATTGTCGATATTGAAGAAACAGTTCAAACCCTTTTCGCGGAATACGAAAAATGAATGAATTAGTATTGCAAAAAGAGATTATAGCTTTAAATATTTTAAAGAGTGTAAATCTAAACATAAAAAAAAAGTGGATGACAATGGTGTGGTTCTTTGATAATTCAAGTATTATTTGGTTACAAGAAACTTTTCCGTGGTTAGAATGGTTTTTCAAAATTATTACTTTCTTAGGAAATGGATTATTTTATATCATACTCTTAAGTATTGCTTATTGGATTTATCGAAAAAGAGAAGCTATAATCGGTATTTATGTTTTATTAACTACTGCTTGGTTGAATTTTTTCTTAAAAGTTCTTATTAAAAAACCACGACCTCCACAAGAACTTCGAATAATAGAAGCAGAGGGATTTAGCACTCCATCAGGGCACGCTCAAGGGTCAACAACAGTCTATGGCTGGATAATGTTACAAATAAATAAAATCTGGAGCTATATTGTAACTCCCCTGCTAGTTATCCTCATATGTATCTCACGTGTTTATTTAGGAGTTCATTATGTAGGAGATGTAATTCTCGGAGGATTTATAGGAAGTTTCATTTTATTAGGAGTCTATTTTGGCACGCCAATTTTCTTGAAATGGTTTAACCAAAAAGAATCATGGATAAAGATTCTTATAGGAGAAATCTATGCAATAATTGTTTTTGTAGCAACTTTTATCCCTGCATATTTTGTTGAATGGCCAGCTGGAGATATGTCAAATTCAGCGGATATTGTTGCAGTTTTAGTTGCATTACCATTTATCATCTACGTAGAGAATAGGTGGATAAAAATGGAAACAGAAAAACTTCATTGGCAGTCCATTATTCTTCGATTAATTATTGGACTTGGTTTAACTTTAGGAAGCTATTTCGGATTAAGTTACCTTTTTGATCTAATAGGAGAACTATCATATAGTTTAGCTTATTTAGTAAGATTTACCAAATATTTCATTATTATTTGGCTTATTGGAGCAGGAACACCATTCTTATTCGCTAATGTTAAGATTTTTTCGAAATTTCGAAACGAAAAAATCCAAAAAGAAATTCCTAACAAGTAAATAAATTAGAAAGAAAAGGAAGTTTGTTTTTCTGCGGCAAGGATTTTATTTAATTCTAGACAAATATTACTATTAATAGCGTGTTCCGCATCAGAAAGAAAAAGGGTTAATGTTTCCTCCACTGAATCTATTTCAGGGAGATAAGTTTTTCGGAAAGAAATCGTTGCAGTAAGCTGTTCACCACCAGAATGAATGTAAGCTTGATCTCCCACTTTAACATAACCTGCTTTTCTCAATAAGCGATCAAATAGTTTTAGATATTTTGCAGGATTATTAGCCATACAAGAGATTATCATCGGAAAATGCATCAGATTCAACCTTGAAATGATAGATTATTTTTATGATTAATTAGACATTTTATTTATAAAATCATTTCGACGATAATAAAAGTCTTTAAATTAAGAGGAAAGACTATAGCATAAAGATAAATAATTCATTACAGCTATTATTTGTAAGATGGGGTTGAAAAAATGAAGCAAATTCAAGTAATCGTAAAAAGTCATGAAGTAGAGGAAATAGTTCAGAGTCTAAGTGAACTTGTCTCACCGTCACAGATAACACATATTAAAGGGGATGAAGCAGCAATTTTGTTAATTAGTGTAATGGATAAAAGAACCGGTTTTATTTTGAATCATCTCCATGAATTAGGAATTGGAAGAGTTCGTGGCCGGATTTCAATTTTTTCTATGGAAGCAACAATACCCCAAATGCGACACCGGAAACAAGATAAGTTCTTAAAAAGAATTTCTATTGAAGAATTAGAGCAAACTATTGAATCGTTAACAAAACTTGATTTTAATTATATCGCAATGATTATTCTATCATCAATTCTTGCAGCCATGGGATTAATTTTCAATGATAATATAACAGTGATAGCTTCGATGATCATAGCCCCCTTATTAGGTCCTATCGTAGGGATAGCTTTTGGTGCAATGGCTTCAAAAAAGGATATTTTAAGGGAGAGTATTATCGCTGAATTTTCAGGCATAGGTCTATCCATTATGATTGGATTTTTTGTTGGGTTAATTTTCCAAACAGTACAAGATAGCCCAACGGAATTTATTCAAGCAAGAGGAGAACCTAATATTGTAAGTTTATTAATTGCGATAGCTTCAGGATTAACTGCTGGTATTGCATTTGCAAATGGGACAGCATTGGCCCTTGTAGGTGTTGCTGCAGCAGCAGCGCTACTACCAGTAACAGTTAATATTGGGATTGCGGTGGGAATGTTTGAATGGGCTATTGCTTTAGGTAGTTTAATATTGTTTATAACTAACTTTGCTTGTATTCAACTAGGTTGTTTACTGGTTTTTTGGATAAGAAAAGTAGAACCTCCACATATAGTCAAAAAAGTAAAAGCAAAACGAACAAGAAAAACACAAATAATAGCAATACTCATTCTTTTAGCAATTGTTTCATTACCAATAATTAATGCTTCTATAAGAATAACGTTAAAGTGGCAATTTCAAATAAAGACAAAAAATGCTACAGAAGAGGTCTTGAGTAGTTGTGAGGAATATATTGGTACAGAAGCTGTTGATGCGGTTATTAGTAGTAGATTCTTCCAAAAATATACCGTATCAATTTATGTCCGAGTATTAGCAACAGCACCTTTACCTAATAATACAGCTCAACAAATTGAAACACTAATAGAAAGTCGTTGTAATCAAAATATCTCCTCCTTTCAATTAGAAGTTGTGTTTGCCCAGATTTTCGAAAGAGTTGATAGAGAAGTAATAAATAAACCCATTGTTACCTATCAGTCATTGAATTCTTTTAGAAAAGCAAGAAATACTTTCAGAAAAAAACTGGTATTTAAGGAATTACCCGTGAGTTATGCCCTCAACTGAAAGATTATATCTTTGCAGAATGGTGTTAATTTCTTCGATGTCTGTAACGGAATTGATAGCTAGTTTTTGTTTGTATAAATTCGAATTTAAACTGGACGCTGCTCTATATACCTGCCTTTTACGCCAAACAGTAATTTCCGGATCACCAATAAGGGTGTACAAGATTTTTTTCTTTTTATCAGCAATGAAAAAGACATCCCGATGTTGAATTTCTTTCCCTATAAGTTCTTTTAAATCCCCCTTATCAGTGAGAGTGAAAACTCGTGGTAAAACCCCTTGAAAAAGCATATTCATCTTATTGAAAACTCTTGAGAGATTATTTGGATTTAAATCATAATCATAATTAATATTTCGTGAAATAATCGTAAAATATGGTTCTATAAGCCCATAAGAATCAAGCATCAAGCGGGTATCTTCAACATGATAAATAAGAAATAATACATTAAAACGACCATGCGTAACAATACGAGCATCAGCAGATTTTTCTGCTTTTACAATAAAAGAAATTGCTAAAGCCCGTAAATCATCTCTCTGTTTAATAGGGAAAGGACCAAATTGCTGGATACTTCCTCTACGTTGTTCGGGATCATTGATATCTTCAATATTATCTAATGGATTATCTAACCCTATAACCGTCATCCCTTTAATTGATAAAACCATTGCCTCATCATTTGCTAATTCCGAATTATTGAAGACAATATTGGGGCCACTATCACTAAAAGTTGCCACGATCATACCAGCAAGTTTTCGTTCGTAAGAATCAATGACCATTTTTTAAAACACCTGAAAATAATCGTCTCTTAATACATAATAATATATCAATGGGATTAATAATACTAAATTATTAGATATAGGTATATATTAGTTTTTAAACCGACAAAAGTAATTTATTATATTTTCTGTTTAAAATACTAATTTTTCTAATCGGCTATTTTTATTTAATTGCCAAAACAGAAATTCTTTAAATAGAAGCCTCTAATGATATATTTAGCTAAGAAAACCATGACAAAAGATGTCCTTAGCTTACCGAAAAGGTTATTTTCGGAGTAAGAAAGTAGAAAATTTATATTTAAGAATAAACATTTGTTGATTATAAAAACGGATGGTTGATAAAATGTCACTAATAAAATCGATATTCAGAAAAAAGAAAGCAGTTTCACCAGTCATTGCAACAATTTTATTGATCGCATTAACTGTCACTGCAGCTGCGATTGTATATTTTGTGGTAGTTCCTTTGTTCCAAAAACAACCTGAGCTTGTTATAGAATCAGGACCAAATCATGTAACTGGTCAAGCAGACCAAATCCAAATGACTATAAACAATATTGGTGCTGGCGAGGCATCATTAGATCCTGCAGAATTTACATTAACCTTTGATAATGGTACAAGTATAGATATTAATGTTTTAGACAACACTGGAACGGAAATTACCGAAGCAATTACCATAGGTTCACAACAATCAATAACACTACGCATACAAATACAAAATTTTGATTTTAATACAGGTACCACATACAATATTGGTATTCCAACCATGGATATCGTCTCTTATACCTATTAAGCATATTTTTTTTATGCTCTTCTTTTTTCTTTTCTTTCTCATTTTTTTAATAATTGATATATACTTATTTTTAAAAGAAATCATAACGAATATCGTTAAGATAAAACTAATAAGAGTTAATAATCATAATAGAAAATCAATTAGGGTAACAAACATATAAAAATAATTTATTAATAAAAAGGAAAAAAGAAAAGGATTATTTAAACATCTTTGTTATTATAGTCAACCTTTTCTTTCCGATTTTTCGGATGGAAGAAATCTAACACTTCATCAGAAATTCGTTTCAATTCCCGTTTCGGATTGGGAAACATTTCTAAAAGCTCCCACCCGATATCCAAGGTTTCAAAAATCATTCGATTTTCATCTTTTTCTTGATTAATAAACCGGTTTTCAAATTCATCAGCAAATTGTAAGAAACGATGATCTTCCTCAGTGAGTGATTCTTCACCAACTACTGCAACCAGATTCCGAAGATCAATACCTTGAGCATATGCATAATACAATTGATCAGCTAATTCTTTATGATCTCTTCTGGTTAAGCCCTTCCCAATACCTTCTTTCATAAGCCGGCTTAAAGAGGGGCCGACACTTATAGGAGGATAAATACCACGCCGGTGTAAACCTCTATCCAAAATAACTTGCCCTTCAGTTATATAACCTGATAAATCAGGTACGGGATGCGTCATATCATCATTTGGCATCGAAAGTATAGGCATCTGGGTTATCGTTCCTTTACGTCCTTTTATTCTTCCAGCCCGTTCATAAATGGATGCTAAATCAGAATACAAATAACCAGGGTATCCACGACGTCCGGGAACTTCTTCTCGAGCAGCGCCAATTTCACGTAAAGATTCAGCATAATTAGTCATATCAGTAAGAATAACAAGTAAATTCATCCCACAATCGAAAGCAAGATATTCAGCTGCAGTTAACGCAAGTTTGGGAGTAAGGATACGTTCTATAGCTGGATCATCTGCTAAATTCAAAAAGAGAACAACTCTATCTAAAGCACCACTTTTTTCAAACTCATTTCTAAAATATTGTGCTTCTTCAGCTGTAATGCCCATAGCAGCGAATACTACTGCGAATTCTTCCTCCTCGCCAAGAACAGCTGCTTGTCGAGCAATTTGAGCTGCAACTTCATTATGTGGTAAACCACTCGCTGAAAAAATAGGCAGTTTTTGCCCTCTAATGAGAGTAAATAAACCATCTATTGCTGATAAGCCTGTTTGAATAAATTCTCGTGGATATTGTCGTGCATAGGGATTTATCGGTGATCCAGAAATGGGTCTTTCTTCTTCAGCTATGAGAGGGGGTTGTCCATCCAATGGTTCACCTCTGCCTGAGAAAATCCTTCCAAGTAAATTAATGGATACAGGCAACTTCATGGTTTCGCCCAAAAATTGCACTTTTGTATCTTCCACATCCATCCCTGATGTTCCTTCAAATAATTGGATAACTGCTAAATCACGACTAACCTCTAAAATTTGTCCTGAGCGAATCTCGCCAGTTGGTAAGGCTATTTTAGCAATTTCACCATAAGAAACACCAGCTTTACCCTTTAAATCAACAAAAAGTAAGGGGCCGGATACTTCAGTAGCAGTTTTAAATTCTCGCTTAGCGAGTACTTCTGGGGGAATATCTTTGGCGGATTGTTCCATCATAATCATTCCTATTTAATTTTAAACATTTGTTAACATTCTACCGCGAATACGGTCTGTTATAGCATCCGCTTGGAGATCACTAATCTCAGCATGTAAAACAGACAGTTCTTTTTCTGCTTTTTTATTTGGTACATATTTCATTCTTGCAATCTTTTCAATAGTATCTAATTGCATCATTTCAGGTAGTTTAACACCTTGATTATAGAGTTCACGCATTTTATGATAAAAATCAATAATAATTTTCATCATCCACCATTGTTTTTCAATAGAGCAAAAACTATCTACTTCATTAAAAGCATTCTGTTGTAAAAAGTCTTCTTTAATCATACGTGCTGCTTCTAAAACAATCTTCTCCGATTCTGGTAAAGCATCTGGTCCTACAAGTTGGACAATATCTTCTAATTCCTTATCTTTTTGTAATAAGGACATTGCTTCTGAGCGATACTTCATGAAATTTTCTGAAACATTTTTGGTGTACCACGTGTCTAATTCATCAGTATAAAGGGTATAAGAAATCAAGTAATCAATTGCCGGAAAATGTCGCCGTGCTGCTAAATCTTTACTCAATGCCCAGAAAACCTTGGTAATTCGTAAAGTATTTTGAGTTACTGGTTCTGAAAAATCGCCACCGGGGGGACTCACAGCACCAGTTATAGAAATAGAACCTTGACGGGCTTCCGTACCTAAAGTGCTTACTCGACCTGCTCGTTCATAGAATTGAGCAATACGACTAGCAAGATAAGCAGGATAACCAGCCTCGCCAGGCATTTCCTCTAAACGACCAGAAATTTCACGCATAGCTTCTGCCCAACGAGAAGTTGAATCAGCCATTAATGCCACATCATAGCCCATATCTCGATAATATTCAGCTAGGGTCATACCTGTATAGACACTTGCTTCTCTAGCAGCTACAGGCATATTGCTTGTATTAGCAATTAGAATGGTTCGATTCATTAAAGGTTCATTTGTATTAGGATCAATAAGTTCAGGGAAATCCTCAAGAACATTAGTCATTTCATTACCACGTTCCCCACAACCAATGTAAACAACAATTTGTGCATCAGACCATTTAGCAAGTTGGTGTTGTGATACAGTTTTACCTGTTCCAAACCCACCAGGAATGGCACTCGTTCCTCCTTTTGCGAGGGGGAAAAAGGTGTCAAAAATTCGTTGACCGGTAATTAAGGGAATACTAGGCTCTAATCGCTGTTTTATCGGACGACCAAAACGCACAGGCCATTTTTGAAGCATGGGAAATTCTTTCTCTTCACCATTATGCTTAATGGTAATAATAGGATCTGTTATAGTATATTCTCCTTTTTTAGCAATCTTAGAAATAGTTCCTTTAACATCAGGTGGAACAAGGACCTTATGTTTAACAACTGCTCCTTCAGGGACAACACCAATAATATCACCCGCGGATATTTTATCGCCTTTTTCAACCGTTGGTGTAAAAGTCCATTTCTTATCATAATCTAAAGGAGTAGAAACAACACCACGACGGATGAAATCGTCTTGGGTTTTTTCTAAAATTGATGGTAAAGGTCGTTGAATACCATCATAAATTTTACTAATTAACCCCGGAGCCAATTCTGCGCTGAGACCAGCACCTGTTCCAACAACTTTTTCATTAGGGAAGAGACCGTTTGTTTCTTCATAAACTTGAATAGTACAAACATCTGCTTCAATCTTAATGATTTCACCAATAAGTCCCTCTTCACCTACTTTACATACTTCATACATCGAACTGCCCAACATTCCGTCCGCTTCAACAACAGGGCCTGATATTTTCAAGATTTTTCCGATTTTTTCTGATGACAAACTATACAGCCTCTTGAGTTTTTTTACGCTTATTATTCACTTTATGGATTATTTAAATAGTATAAAAATTTTCCAACAATATCTCTTTTATAGACTGTTTGATTTTTCGCTTACATAAAAAAGCTTTGTTCTATAATGTAAAGAACAAGCAAATTTGGGTTGTAGAAGAAAAGAAACAACCTTCTTGGAAAAAAAAGTGTAGTGTTAAGCATTAAAGAATTCTTGGAAGACGTCTTCTTCCTCTTCTTTTTCCATAGCTTCTTTTTCTTCTTCAGTAGGTTCTTCTTCCTCCTTTTCTTCAGGGGAAGCACTTTCAATGACTTTGCAAAAGTCCGAATGAAGTTTAATTGGAATAGGAATCTGGGAATCAAGTAATTCTACGGTGACTTCCTCACGACTAACATCTATTCGATTGATCTTTGCACGACTACCTTTGAAGGGACCACTAATAATTTCAATTATATCATTAATGTGAAGACCTTCAATAGTGGGCTTAGGTACAAGAAATGATTCTAATTCATCAATTTCCACTTCACCAACAATCCTGCTTCGAACATGGCGAACACCTTTTACTGTCTCTTCCACATAACGAATCGAGCCAGCTTCAATGAAAATATAGCCACGTAAAGCTTGCGGAATGAGAAGTGACCAAACATCTATATCATTTGCTTCGATCTTCTTGTAAAGATGCTTTGCGATTGCTCTTTCTTGACCTATTGTTGCACGTAATGTCCAAATTGTCATGCTTTTGACCTTCTATTCTTAAAGTTGGTCGACTAATATCAAATATATTAATCTTTTTTAAAACTTTATAAAAAAATGTCTATGCAAACTTATATCTCAAGAATTTATAAGTAAACACAAACGTTTTTCTGAAGTGTTTTAAAATAATCCATCACTCACGAATATAACTAAGTGAGCTTGAATAAAATTCCTTCCTTAGGTAGGAGGACCAGGTATTATGACGGTAAACAGCAAGTGAATAATATAACCGACCAAACCCATCGCTAAAATACCAATGGCAGTTATCCTGACAGTTAACCAAATTTCTTGTCGGTCAGGTCGTTTGCTGTGTTTGAGGAGACGTCTGCTACGAATGAAAAATTCTTCAATATTCAACGGTTAGTACACTCCAGTTATATATGAACCTATGAGGAAAGCAATTAGCCCATAGGTATTCAAGAGGAGAAATAATGAATACTATTTAAAATCTTTGTTATGAATCTCTATGTAACCGACAGTCTCTAGATTTTATAAGAAAAAATATTCTGAGGTAGAAAAGAAGAACAAGGAAAATCATCAATAAAAAACAGAATTAATGTACTAAATGTTAGAAGGGGGAGCCTGACCTCCCCCTTATGTTTGGAAGAACGGCTATTGAAAAGTTTCAAGACCCAAATCTAATTCTTCTTCTAATTCCATATCAATTCCCATACCGCTTGTTTCACCTTTAATGTTGGAAAGTATATAGGGACTTCGAACGCCAGAGACAACGATTGTAGCACGGATAATTCCTTGTAATTCAGGATCAATTATCACACCAAATTTTACAACAATGTCATTACTTAATTGATCCGTCACGGAGCGTATTACTTCTTCAGTTTGTTTTAGATTTAGGTCAGGACCACCAGTAATATTAAGAAGAACACTTCTCGCGGTTCGAATATCAACTTCAAGAAGTGGGTTAGTAAGAGCGTCTTCAACTGCATCTTTAGCACGGTCTTCAGGACTATCAGATTCGCCTAAACCGATAATGGAGGCACCACTTTCACTGAGAACTCTTTGGACGTCTGCAAAATCAAGATTAACGTCTCCTGGTCGATTAATTAATTCTGTTAATCCACGGACTGCACGGATAAGGATTTCATCAGCAACTAAGAAAGCTTCTTTGAGTGAGAGATTTGGCACGATTTCTATAAGTTTCTCATTTGGAACAACAATAGTAGTATCACTACTCTCATACAAACGCTTCAAACCTTTCTTAGCGTTTTTAGCTTTAATTCGACCTTCAACATCAAAAGGTAGGGTACAAATTGAAACTGTTAAAACACCTTGATTCTTAGCCGTTCGAGCAATAACAGGAGCTGCACCTGTACCTGTGCCACCTCCTAAACCACACACAACAAAACACATGTCAACATGTGAAAGAATTTCTTTCAACGTTTCGGTTGATTCTTCAGCAGCTTCTGCACCTATTTGTGGATCATTACCTGCACCTAAGCCTCGACAAAGTTCTCGCCCGAGGAGTAATTTCTTATGACTTTTAGAATATAACAATTGTTGAGCATCAGTATTTGCAGCAAGAGTCACTGCTCCAATAATACCTGATTCATTGAGGCGTGTTATGGCATTATTACCAGCACCACCAACGCCAATGACTAAAATCTTCGCTTGAATATCTTCAATAATCCTTCGTAAATCATCATCAACATTAGATGAATCATGATTTGGGTCGGACATTTGGAAGGGATCAAGATTTGCTTTTTTTCTTTCTTTTTCTGCAATGTTTTCAATAAATGATGTCATTCTTCCTCACCTTAACTATATAATTAGAGTTTCCTTTCCAATAAAAACCCGTGTGTGACCAAGAAATATTTCTCGTATTTATGGAGATATTATCTAAGGAATATCTAACAGTTATTTACCGACAAAAATAGCAAAAAACCTAAAAAAAGAGATTATAAAGTAACAAAAACCATAATGGCAGTAAGAATCGCTAATATAGCTGAGAAGAGAGAGACGATACTCATCGCAAGAACAATTTCATTTTCTTTAAGAGGATTTTTTGCTACAAGCCAACCAGTAAGAGTTAAGGGAGCATTTGGATGAGGATTGGCTTTTACACGCTCATCAGACAACACAATAGTCGGGCGTTCCTTAATCTGACGACGTTCCCTAAATCCACGTATACTATGAATAATTTGGAAGGAATTCATGATTTGAGGCATCATTGCAACAATTATTACAATTTCAATTCTCCCAAAAATAGCAACAAGTGCAATAACAGCACCAATAGTCAAACTACCGGTATCGCCACAGAAAATTTTTGCGGGATATTTATTGAACCAGAAAAAGGCAAATAAACAACCAAAAAGGATGACTGATAAAACCATACCTGGTACAGTCATAACTCCACGAATGTAGAAGAGAATAGTTGAAATTATTGCTGTCCCTGTTACCATCATCATAGTTATTGGGGTTGAACCATTCATAACATCCAACATATTGGTTGAATTAGCTAAAACGGTTATAGCAAAGGGGATTAAAATCCAATAAATGATTGTAATACGAACAGAGCCAATTAATGGCAAGAGAGGACGGGGAGTAAAAAGCATTAATTCATTAGGATCAAAACCCGGATTTTCGATCAGTTGCCATAAGATGAGAGGGATACTAGGGATCAATAATAAGAAGGGTTTAATGATGGGGCCTAAGGCTCGTAAATCATCCCAGATACCAATAAGGGCAACAATAATAATTATTATTAAAGCAACAACAAAATGCTCCCAATAATCCGGATAGATTGCAATCGAGCATGAAATAAGAATCAATAAAACCAGGACTATTCCCACGCCACCCATTTCAGCCACTTTAGGTTTATCCTTCTTGTGAACATCTCGTCCATAAATACCAAGTTTAAGGAAATAATTACTCAAAAACCAAGTAAGAAAAAAGGTACCAATGAAGGCAATGAGAGAAAGAATTCCTAACCAAATCCAGCCTATAACATCCATGAAAATCTATCCATGTAAATACTTTCTTCTTTCAAATTCATATATGATGTTAAAAAACTTTTGTTGAAATAAAAATGAGAACTCCTTAATAAGCACAAAAAATTATTAAGAAGCCATTTTGTAAATGACTTTGGCAAAATACTGCACAAATTTATATTAGATTTTCCGATGACTGACAACAACACTTTGATTTTTGTAAAAGTAATGTTGTTTAAAGCAAAAAATTAGAAGGTATAAAATGTGGCACAAAAAAAACAAACAATGCTATTAAGTGGTAATGAAGCCATTGCTCGAGGCGTGTTAGAGGCGGGTGTTGATGTAGCAGCAGCTTATCCCGGCACTCCTTCAACAGAGATAATGGAAACTATTGCAAGATTTGGGAAAGAAACAGGGATGCATGCTGAGTGGTCAATAAATGAAAAAGTAGCTTTTGAAGTTGCCTTAGGAGCAGCTTGGAGTGGGCAAAGATCGTTTACAGCAGCAAAACATGTAGGACTTAATGTTGCAGCTGATCCTTTCTTTACTGCAGCACTTTTTGGAGGAATGAGAGGAGGTATGGTTATGTGTGTTGCAGATGACCCCAGCTTCCATTCTAGCCAAAACGAGCAAGATACTCGTATGTATGCTCTTGCTGCACATGCGGTATGTATGGAACCTTCAACACCACAAGAAGCGTTAGAAATGGTGAAATTCGCTTATGAGTTCTCTGAAGAATGGGAATCATTAATTCTTCTCCGTTCAACTACGAGATTAAGTCACTCTAGAGGACCAGTAGAACTAGGAGAAATACCCAAACGGGACGAAGCAAAAGGCGAATTTGTGAAAAATCCAAGAAAATATGTTTGTCTACCCGCAAATGCACGACGTACAAAACCAATGCTTATAGAAAAATTAGAGCGGATGAAAGAATATTCCAATAAATCAGAATGGAATATCGTAACAGAAGGAGAAGACCCATTACTAGTCATAGCTTCCGGAGTGTCGTACAATTATGTTTTAGATGCTTCACAAGAATTAGACATCAAACCAACAATTTACAAAATTGGTTTTAGTAATCCCTTACCTGAAGATAAAATAAGTGAATTACTCAAAAAATTCGACAGGTGTTTAATTGTTGAGGAAGTGGAACCTTATTTAGAATTAAATGTGAAAGCTCTTGCTTCTGAAAGAGGAATTAAGACCAAAATATATGGGCGTAAAGAAGGCGTTATCCCGATATCAAATGAATTGAATCCTCGAATCTTGAAAAAGGCTCTAGGAAAAGTATTAGATATTGAGCAAGAAAATGAAGAGTTTGAACTACCAGAACAAGAGGAAATCAATGCAAAATTACCCAATAGACCACCTGAATTATGTGCTGGCTGTCCACATAGGGCAACTTTTTACGCGATTAAAAAGGCAGCTAAAAAGAAAAAAGTAGAACCCATAATGCCAGGAGATATTGGGTGTTATACGCTTGGTTTTATGCCCCCCATAAATGCAGTTGATACGTGTGTTGCAATGGGAGCCTCTATTGGAATTGCCAATGGTATTGCACAAGCAACTGAGCAGGTCATTATCCCCGTCATTGGTGATAGTACTTTCTATCATACAGGCATACAACCATTAGTTAATGCAGTCGTAAACAAAGGGAAATTTATCATGGTTGTAGTTGATAATCAATTAACAGCAATGACAGGAGGACAACCAACACCTGAATTAGGAATTAATGCTTTTGGTGAACCAGCTGGAGTAGTGCCCATCGAAAATGTGGTAAGAGGTATCGGAGTTAAACATGTAGAAGTAATCGATCCCTATGATTTAGAAAATGCTATAAAGGTCTTTGAAAAAGCAATAGAATTAGATGAACTAACAGTTATTATTTCAAGAAGACCATGTGCACTTGAACATACACGACAAGTGAAGCGTGCTGGAGAGAAATTAGACAAATATTACGTCGATGAAGAGGAATGTATTGGTTGTCGAACATGCGTAAGAGATTTTGCTTGTCCAGCAATAACATTTGATAATGAAACAAAGAAAGCACATGTTGATGAATCCATGTGTGTAGGTTGCGGTGTCTGCAAGATAATTTGCCCAAAAGACGCTTTTACAAAGAGGTGAAAAAGAAAAATGAATAAACTAACAAAACCCTATCAAATAGAAATTGCCGGTGTTGGAGGAACAGGTGTTCTTACCGCAGCGCATCTGCTAGGAAATACCGCTCTTCTTGAAGGAATAAAAGCGGTACAAAGTGAGATTCATGGTATGGCACAAAGAGGTGGAGTGGTTAATACAGAAGTACGTCTTGGACCTGTCTATGGCTCACTTATTCCCACAGGAGAAGCAGATGTTTTACTAAGTTTTGAAGCAGCAGAAACAACTCGAGCGATTAAAAAAGTACGACCGAAAACAGGGGAAGTTATAATGAATACACACAAAATTGTTCCCCCAAGCTTAAGTTTGAAAAAAGATGCGGAATACCCGAAATTGGAAGACCTTCTAAGCGTTATTAAAAAATTTACAAAGAATGTTTATCCAATCAATGCCTTTGAGCTAGCAGAAAAAACGGGAGATATAAGAACACAAAATGTTATACTTCTTGGGGCATTATATACATTACCAAAATTTCCCCTTGCAATGGACGCGCTCAAGAAAGCCGTGGAAATTCGATTTAAAGGTAAAGAGGATGTTATTGAAGCGAATTTTAAGGCTCTTGAACTTGGGTCAAAGGAAATGCAAAAACAATTAAAATGAGTAAAAATAATTACTCATTTACTTTTTTTATATACTGATATGAATAAAACGAGAAGGAAAGGCCATAAATAGTGAAACCACCCTATTCTGTATTAGGTGATCGCTGATTATTGTATTAGATCAATATCTCGAAGACGAATATGTTGAATTTCTTTTTCAGCCAGGACTTACAAGGAAACATATTAACGAATTATTGTATTTTAAAGACATGGATTTACCTGCCCATTTTAAGCTCTTCTATGAACAAACCAATGGGCTTCTTATTGAAACAGAATATCCTGTAAATGATTTCGAAAATGACCTGCCTACCATTGAAATAATGAAATGTCAAGATCTTGACTATACCAAGAAAAAATTGAATAAATTACCAGAAAAACGCATGATTCGATTCGGTGATAATAGCGAGTATCTAGACCTACTTTTAGATTCAAAAAATCTCGACCCTGACGAAAACCCACTAATTGTAATAAGTAACCCTGTAGAAGGATATGTACTTCCCTTAACTAATTCTTTTAGTGCATTATTAGAAGCAGCGTGTTTAGGACTTTTAGAAATGATTGATAGATGGATGAAGACCAAGTTAGAGGACATTAATTTACCAGATAAAATGAAGAACAAACGTGAGGATATCCTAGGATTACTAAAAAATTTCTTTCAAACAGCCAAACGTGAATTCTCACTTATACAAGTATGGCAGGTTTCTCCTAAAGCAGAAAAAATAGTACAAAATAGCATTCATAAATGGTTCAAGATAATAAAAGTAATACTAAGAAAAGAAAAAAAGAGCTAAAGCTCTTTAGAACGGGCCATAAATGAGGCATTAATAATCTGTTGAACAGCACGAACAAGAGCATCTTGTTCAGTAATAAATGAAGTTAATTCTCCATCACGACTAACCGGGGCAAGTAAAACTTCTGCTCCATCTCGAGTGACTGCAAAGAAATCTCGCATTGTATATTGCCAAAGTGAAATATTGCCTTGCTCTTTGAAAGCTGCAATAAGAGCCTCATCTTCAAACGGTTTGAGGTCAGCTAAAATTCTTACACGAACTCGTCGGGAAATTTGGTTTTGGATGAATTCTGCTAATTCATTATTAATAGTAGGAACAACAAGAGTGCAGGTTGATTTTGTTCGAATCAACATATCTTTAATAGCTGACATAGAATTGTCATCGCCATATATGATGAGAGAATGGGGGCGGGGAATTGGGGTAATATTATCAACAGCATCGGTAATTTCTTGTAAGTAGGTTTTAGTTTCATTTACTTTATAGAGAAGAGCTGCTAATCTATTAGAAATCTCGTTATTTGAACTATCAAATGAATCTTTAATAGTGGTTAAGAATTTCTCACATGCTTGGGAAATAATATCCATGGTTGATTCATGGTCACGGTCAAGATGGGTAAGATAACTATCCAATGTTGTAGTATATTCACTTACCATGTCGGAAGCTATAGTTTTTGGTTTATTGAGTAATTCTTTTACATTTTGAATGAACTTAAATTTCGTATCATCACCAATGGATTGTATTGTTTTCATTAATTGTTCGTTTTTATCACTATAAAGGCGTAATCGTTTCGATGAATCGAGATAAAGATTATCGAGCATCGTTTCTGCATCGGAATAAATCTCATTCTTTATAGGTGCTAAAATTTTTGTATAATTCTTTTTCAAGTCTTCCAAATGGCTTAAGACAGCTTGTAGCGCATTTTCAGTTGTCATTTCTATTTTTGGTTGAGCTTCCTTGAAAACATCTTTTACAGAGTCCATTAGCTCTTTTTTGAAATTCTTACTAATATCAGACCATTTCTGTTCACTTTCTTTTTTCAAGTTTTCAATTTGCTTTATGCGTTCTTTTTGTTCTTTTTCAAAATGTTTCTCGCTTACATCGATTAATTCACTAAGGGCTTCAATCAAATCTTTTTGATAGGCATTTAGAATATCATCATAGTCTTCCTTAACTGTTTGAGAAATGGAATTAATCTTATTCAAACGTTTTAAGGTTTCATCTACTAATTCTTGATTAGGTCGCCGAAGGAAGCCTGTTTTTGACAGATCTTTAACATTTTCTTTCAAATTCTGAGACTCAACAGAAAGTTCCTCGATGTTTTCTCCGATGTCTTTTATTAAATTCTGGACAATCGGTTCAACCTTCTTTTTTTGGTCGGAGAACAATTGATGAACAGTTTTTTGATAATTTTTCAAAATTTCTTGATAGCCCTTAATAGCATCATCTAAAATTTGATGAAATTCCTTTTCAAAATCTTTAGTAGTATTGCCAAATTCATTGAGATGGTTTTTAGATACTTTTTGTATTTCTTTTTGAACAGAGGAAATTTCCTTTTTGTTATCATTTAGAAGGCTCTTCACTTCTTTTGGTACCGTTTTTTCATATTCCTCAATTGCAGAATTTAATGGGTCCATCATATCTTCTACTACTTTTGTTGTAAGAAGCTCGAATTTTCGAATGCGTTCTTGTGCCTCATCTGATTCTGCTCGAAGAATATCCCCTATTTCTCCCTCAAGATTTGATAATTCATTATTAATGGTAAGATAAATTTCCTTAAAACCTTCAGACAGGGTAGCGTCAAAATCCTCGCCTATCCTTGAAATTTTATCAGAATGACGATATATTGCATCTGTTAAATCCATTTTCAATTGTTCATTTGCATTACGGAGTTCTTCACTAATTTTGAGGAAAATAGGTTTTACTGCCTCTTTAAACTCATCTACTTTGCTTACTAATTCATCATAACTTGAGTCAAAAACATTGATAAGAGAATTTTCAATCCCAATAATATCATTCTGGAATTCTTTCTCAACAAATAAAAAACCCTTGAGAAATGGTTCAACAGCAATATAACGGTTGATTTTACCTTCGATCCTCTTTAAATAGCCTCTATTGGTGAGTTCTTGAACAATTGGTTGGAGATCTTCAAAAGGTATACCTGTTTGGAGATAAACCTCCCCTAGTGAAGCTGCACCAATACCTAAAATGGTTAAATAGACCTCTTGTTCCTCGTCATTAAATCCAATTTGTTCTAATAGTGAACTTTTAACTTCTTTAACTGACACTTTTTTCAACCCATTTATTACATTAATTGAAGATGTTATTTCAAAATAAAATATTTTTCCTTATTATACTCTATGATTATATAAAAAAAGGATGTTTTAAGTAATTCTATTAGGTCATAAGAAGGCCTTGTTGGATTTTAAGCAAGTCAAGAGAAATAAGTAAATCCAAGACATCACGCATAGCAATTCGAATGAAAAAGAGCTTATGTTTTGTATTAGTCAATAACCAAGTAACTAAATCGCTTATTTCTAATCCTTTCGTATGTGCTTCTGTAAATTGAAGTAATTTTTTACAGAAATCATTAGCTAACAAATTTTTTTGAAGAAACAACTGTGTTTTTTCAGGTTGGTCAGAGAGCTCTTCAAGATTTTTTTGAAGCGTAAGGCCTTTAGGTGTTAATTTATACTTCCCACGACTTTTTCTCGCTCTAAAAGCATCGAGATGTTTACATGAATCATACTTATCACAATGCTTACCGCATGCAGGAATATTTCGCCGTATTACTTTAGCAAACCCTAATAATTGAAAGGCTTTTAGGGAAACTCCAAATTGCTCTTTAATATGAAATAAACAACCAATATTTCCCATTGTTTGTATTTCTTGGAAAATTTGTTGTAGTGTCTGTGTGGTAAGCATTTTAAGCTGATCCTCCAGATTCAGTCTGAGCAGGGAAAAATTCAGTTGGTATCTCTTCGGCAAGCCCATCATTTTTTAACTGAGTAATTGTTTTAAAAATTACTGAAAACCGTTTTTTCGCTTCTGTTTCTTCAAGGATATCATTTGGCGTGATAAAGGTCTTTTTATCACCAATTATTATTAATTTAGCTTTGGCTCGACTTATTGAAACATTTATTCTCCGCCAATCTGCATGTAATTGACCAATTGAGTAAGAATCATTACTATTAGTTAAACTTAGAATGATAATTTCTCGCTCATCTCCTTGAAATCGATCAACAGTATCAACTCGTATAACTGCCAATAGGTCTTCTGAAATTTTTTGACGTCGGAGCTCGGTGTAAATTAAGTTATTTTGTCTTCTATAGGGTGAGATAACACCGATTTGTTTGGCAACTTTCAAACGGTCTTTTTCAGGAAAGAGTAAGAGAAATTCCTTAAGTAACCATGCAATTATCTGTGCTTCACGAATATTAAATCGCGATTCTGTTTGGACAGCAATATCCTCTCTTCCTTCACGAGCCTTATCGTCATTCTCAGTGGAAAGGAAAATAACGGGTTTTGATGAAGCAAATATTGTCTGCAAATATTTTGCATATAGAGAGGGAAAACCTTCTTGCTTTTCAAATGGTTGGAGAAAATCCTGTAAGGTATGGTTTGAGATTGTTTCTGTTGCGGGAACATAAGCAATATCATCATAAAATGCTTTCTTAACAAGATAACAAATAGGTTCATTCATTCTATATTGCTTATCTAGAATAACAACGTTTTCGAATTTATCTTTCCACAGACGGAATAATCGCTCAAAAAGGGATGTTTGGAGGGTGTCATTTTTAGTTAAGCCAGCATTCAATAGAGAGAGGGGAACATCGGGAGTATAATGCATTGTTTCCTCACTAACAACAGGGGGTAGTTGTTTATGATCTCCCACTAAAATTATTCGCGGAAAGCCTTCTGTGCTTTCCGACTCTGGACAAAGATGCCGTAAAGCCCCTAAAGCAGCTGGTTCTGTTGCTTGTCCTGCTTCATCAACTATTATCCATTGAAACTTAATACCTTTGAGGAGATAACTTCCTACTGACCCGAGAGTACCTACAATTATACCGGCTTGATCAAACAAGCCCTTAGCTTGTTTTAGCAAATCCACTAAAATCTCAGGATCAGCACTAGTAGCGAAATGTGTTTCATAAGCCAGTTTTTGAGGGAGGATAAATTTCTGAACTTCCTCAGGATGATCTTTAGAATAAGATTCTAATCTAACAATATAGGGATGCAAATTTTCAAATTGAGCAAGCTTTAAAATAACTTCATCTGCTGCACGATGGGTATTTGTTAATATAAGAACAGGTTTCGGAAGAGTATATGCTGTTTCATCTACAATTTCAGAACGTAATAAATAATTTTCAGAAAATAATTCATTTGCTAATTGGGCTATCAGTCGTGTTTTCCCTGTCCCCGGTGGCCCTTCAATTAGGAGGATATCTCCAGGATGCAATCCAAGCGCTTGTTCTATAGCAGTTACTTTACTTTCATCTAAATCATCCAAAAGTCTGGGACGTTTCACATTCTCTCGAATATGTGGCTTAGCTTTACCTAAGAGCAATTGAGTTGTGTATGGTAATTCATCAACACTTAGTTTTCTTCCAAGTATGCCTGTTCTTTTCATCGATTCAAATAAGAAATCTGTTAGTGAACGACATTGCCAGCGGGAGAAATGTATGCTTTGTACTTGATCAACACGATAAATATTGCTGGCTTCTTTGTGTTTTTTAAGGGGTGAACGGGTTTTGATGATCATTTCTTGTTCTTTAAGAGACAAAACGGTTCCTTCAACACTGAAGATTTCCCCCGGTTTCAAATTATTAGGGGTAATAAAAACACTATCACCTTCACGGATACGAGTAAAGATACGTGTGGAGGTTTCAAGAACAAGTTGGTAATTATAACGATTAAATGCTTTTTTCTGAAGAGGAGCTATGGTTATTCCTTGGTCTACCAATATTTCAATTGGTGTTGTTGCTAATTTATGGAGATATCTTTTGACATCATTAAGCTCAAAACGTAATTGTCTGAAATACCAGGACCAATAAGAGTATAATTCTTGGGGAAAATGTAACCAAATATCAGGATCAAAAAGAGAACGACCATCTGCACAAAGACCTAATTGATTAGAAGGACAATAACTGCAAATGCGGTTCCAGTTACTACTAAGAAACTCAAAATCTGTACCTAAAGCTGGCATGTACCGTCTAGATAGAAAACGATTAATTTTATAGCGATCATAACCAGAGAGAAGACCAGATTCGATAGCAAAAGCAATATTGCGTGTTTGTAAAAGTAAATCGAAATACTGATCATTAATATCATCATTAAATCCAATCTTCCGTCGGATAATAACAGCATGATCCTCTAAGGGAATTATTTCAGGATTATCTTCTGCTAAACCAGCATCAGCATCAAAAAATTCAACGAAAGTATCAGGTGGTTGCTGCAAGACTTTTTTCATTATTTCACGATACGCAAATGCTTGTATACCCCCAGGATGAGCAACACCCGTAAGAGGGTCATAATCCGTTTCGATGAAATAACGACTGCCTGTCTTAATTTCCCATAATTCCGTTTTATTCTTACGGAAAATTATTTGATCAGCCCGACCGCTCATTCCCCGTTCAGGTGAAAATAAGAGAGCTTCATTCATTAATTTTTCTTGAGAGATACCTTCTAACTGCTCAGCAATTTGATCAACAACTAACGAATCAACTTCAACAGGCAATCGCAAGTCTTTATTAGGCCCTCGATAGAAGCGTTTACGAAGAAGAACCTCAAATGAATCTCGCCAGACATCAATAATAGCCCGATGATAAGCTTTCATCGCTTCGACAGGATCATTACTTCTTACCCATTCATTAGCAGCATATTGCATACCTTTGTGAATAGCATTTCCTCGAACAAAACCAATACTTGAGGAATATTGCCGTATACTTCTCTGTAATCCTAAGAAGGACTCATAGAAATATTTTGCCGGACAACTGAAAGCAGCTTCGAGTTCAGCACCAGTAATGTTAAAATCAGGGGCAATAATGAATTTTAAGAGATACAAGAGGCCTTCTTGAGTTTCCATTGAATCATTTGCATCAGTTGGAGTATTATCCGTTTCATAAGGATACCATACTGCTTTCAAGATTTGTAAAAAGAGTTTTTCTGGCCGTCTTTCTGAGGCTAAACCTGCATAACAGTACCGTAAAACTCTGTGATAATGTGAGAAAGAAGTTTTCTCGGGGGCATTAGGATGCCATTCATTACGAAAAAC
>JAYEJY010000089.1:0-4455 GCA_034660795.1 Promethearchaeati archaeon
AGTGCTGTTGTTGAAAGAATACAAATTGACACTGATGTTTTACAATCGGATTCCAATGATTGTCTCAATATGGTTTTTGCAGGTAATAATGGGTATGTCTATTGTTTAACAACTCATAAGCCAATTAAGGTACTTGGTGAAAACGTGACTGTTGAGGAAATGGAATTAGCTCAATCAATGGACGCCTTAAATAATATCGAAGACTGTCCTGATTGTTTACATAAAATTATTGCTTATCGCAAGAAGCACAAGGATAAAACCCCAGAAGATATTAAACGTTTCTTTATGGGTTTACGAGCAGAAGATATTTTTGGTCTAGCAACTTAGCTAATTGTTCACGTTTTCCAACTACTTGAGTGATATGTTCTTACAATAGGATCAAAATTTACTAATAATTCAACATCTGAGTATTGTATTTGGGTTATTTTATGTTCTTCCTCTGTAAGTGCCTTTTGGAGATTCGAAGATAATTGCCCTTCTTTACAAAGGGCCACTAAATGCTTAAAGGAATAACCTCTTTGTAATTTCGTAAATTTTTTCAAAATTATCTTATTTTGTATCTTGCTTTTTACTCGATAAATAAATTTGATTTGTTTGGGGGAATGGGGAACAAGTGATGAACAAAATACCACTATGTAATCATTTTGTTGGACTTTTTTGAAGTCTGGGTTTTTAGTGATTTCATTTTTTGGGAGAATAAATCTATTATGAAGAATGACATCCTCTGCGAAAATAGGATTTTTTGGTATTACCGGTGTTTTACTTGGAACGTAATTCTTCCGGGAACTATCTACTTTGATGAGATACGCATCCGCTTTTGTTAAGAGAGGCATAAAGAGTTCACTCTTCACAAAAAAAGCTAATGAATTAAATAACTTTCCTTATTATCTAGCTAGAGATAATTTTTTTTATATTAAAATCAGTCTATTTCTGTAAAAAAATATAAAGTCTTAAAATGAAGATACCTTATGGGGACTAACATTATGAGTAAACTTGTAGAATTTTATCAATCAGATATCGTTGATGCTCTGTATTATTTTGAGTATCATGGCCCACGTAAAGATGATTTACAATGGATCGAACAAAATGAAGATGTCAAAAAGCTACATAACATTATAAAAAAAATACATTTCCCTCGCTTGAAATTCTTCTTACCTTGGATAAGAAATGTAATTGTAACAGAAGATCTACATTCAATTAATGAAATTAAAAAATATATTATTGAGAACCCCCCTCGTGGAAAAACTGGTGAAAAAATCGTTAATCAAATTGATAAAGTCGGGGATGTGATTAATGAGATAATCAAATTATATCAAAAGAAAATCTTAACAAAAAAGAAAAAGAAAGAATTAAAGAAATTACGTTCCCAAATCCAACGGAAATATTCTTCACAATGGCGGAAATTAAAGAAAATTTCTGTAACCCTCCCTGGAATAAGCTGGGAGAAAAAAGATCCTACTATCTGTTTTCTTTATCCTATTGATGGCAGATTGTCTTTTAAGTTACCTTATGCTGATGTTGCTTATATTGAGACTTCTGAAAAAATGCTGGAAAATGACGGATTATTTTTGCATGAATTAGTTAAAGTATTAAATTACTCCAAACCATTAGGTTCATGGGTACGACAAGATAAGAGAGGTATAAGAGCAATAGCATATGAATTGTTTTCAGAAATGCAAACCATCTATATTCTCTCGAAATTACATAATCGAAACCCTGATTTTAAAGAAGCGGTCTATGACAAGCTGCAAAATATATGGATTCCATTAATCCGGGAAGAAACTTTTTTTGATGAAGTTGAATTAGAAAGAATTCTTGACCAAGCATATAAGATGTTACCCAATCATGAATACGATATGTTATACCAATTAGGGGAATTATATACTGAAATAAATATTGTAAAACTAACATAAAAAAAACCATTCTAAAAAACAATTATTTTTATAGTACTACTCCTCAAATATGCTAGAGAATAACTAATAATTGTATCTATTTGAGGTAAATTAAATATGGATTCTATATATTGTCCCTATTGTGGGTCCGTAAATGAAAAAGGCAATAAATTTTGTTCATCATGCGGAGCTAACTTAACATCTGAAGTTTCTGAAGAAAAAGTTCCAGAAACAGAGTATGGTTATGAATATGATTCATTTCCTGACTCCTCACAACAATCAGAATCAGGGTATTATTCAACTGATTCGCAGTCATATGCTTATGGAGCTGCAACAGATACCCAGCAAGCTCAACCACGTGATCCCACGCAGAATTACTCACAAACAGCGCTCATAATGGCTATTCTTGGTTTTTTCTGCAGTTGTTTTCTATTTCCAATCATTGGTTTAAGTTATGTAAAAAAAGCAGAACAGAATAATGAAAACCCCTCTTCTATTAAGGTCGCTAAAATAATTTTGTGGATTGAAGTAGGGTTGTGGATAGTTGGTATAGTGCTATATATAATTAGCATTTTTACAAATATTTTTGGTTGGTATTAAAAGAAAAAAGGTAAGATTAAGGGGAAAAACATGACTAAACAAGGAAAAAAAATTCCACTGCCCTTATTGTGGTTCACAAGTTGAACCAAATGCAATTTTTTGTCAAAATTGTGGGACTTCTCTTGATTTTCCAAAAGAAGAAAAAACAAAAGACACGTATGAAACTAAAACATATCCTGACCCATTTGAATCTTCACAAGAAACTTATAAGACAGAACAAGTCGACACACAAAAAACAATTAATGCACCAGGATTAATAGCTCTTATTTTTTCCATACTCGAAATCGTTGGACCTTTCTATTTCATTGGTTCTATTGTAGGGATAGTTGCTGGCTTTATTGGCTTGGGTAAAAAAGAACCAGCTGGATTAGCCGTTGCTGGCTTAATAATTGGAATAATAGGTTTTCTTCTCTATTTAATCCCCCTAATAATTTTTCTAGCATTAGGTATTATTCCCTTTTTCTTTCTACCATTCACCTAGAAGGGTTCTTTTTTTCCTTTATTCTTTCTTTTAGGTAATTAAGAAATATTTAGATATGTGTTTTTAAGATATAATGGTGTAGGATTAATTATGGCAGCAAACAAAAAACCGTATGAAGACTCCCTTCAAACTTGTCCATTTTGTAAATCAATGCTAGAAGCGAACGCAACATATTGCCCTACTTGTGGGAATAAAATTCCCTCTGAGACAAAATCAACAACAAGATCTAATAATGAAATGAGTGAAGGTGATATTTTTGGCATTGCTGCAATTATTCTCTCAGGATTGGGGTGTCTTCAATTTCTCCCGGTTATAGGGTCAATTATCGGGATTGTTTTAGGTGCGATTGGGTTAAAACGAGAAAAAGGAAATATAACATCAAAAGTTGGTTTAGGATTAGGTATTTTAGGACTAGTTATTATAGTCATTTTTGCTGTTATTATAGTTTTAGTAATTGTGTTTTTTACAGAACAAGTGTAGTATACTAAGTAATTTGTATTACCTTTTCATTTCTTTTGTTACCCCCCCCCTAAAAAATGTGGAGAGGGAATAGAGTTCGCTACCATCGGGACGCTCGAATCGTCTTATGATTTTGTTATCTTCTAATTCTGCTAATGTCTCGTTTACTTTATCATCTGATAACCGTAAATATTTCATTATTTCATTAACTGATACTTCTCTTTTATACCGAATAAATGACATTAGACGTGCTTCTGGGGAATCAAATTTATAATCTGGGACATTTCGGTGGGTAAAGATTTCCTTGTGAATATTACCTGCAGTGTCTGGCAATCCAAAAATTCTATTAATTGTTGGCGCTATTTTTTTGAAACTGTCAATAGGGATGGGACAACCTGAACTTAGATAATCTTTGCCCAACATCATTTCAAAGTGCTGAGCTATGCGTTCAAGTCTTTTATAGGTTATATTAGGACGACAATCAGTAGATGTACACGCAACATAAATAATTTCCTCACTTATTTTGAACACTAATCGAAGTTCATCGGCTTCTAGCCATTTCAAACTAGCTCCTAATGAATTAATGAAAGAATTAACTGCGCTGAGGAATCCGCTGATCAGATTTTCATCACTCGATGTATTATCATACTTTTGATGAAAAATACAAGTTCCGGATTCTTGTAGAATCCAAATTTGCTTCAGACTCACCAATTAGTCACCTATTATTTGAGGATAATTTCACAGAGCTTACTATTCGTAAAGGAATTATTTAATGCATGTAGTATCTACATAATCCAATATAGATTATTCAGATAATATCCTCTAACCTTCTTTTCAGACTCTTTTTCTGCTCTTTCTTACGCTTTTTTAACCCATATTTATTTAACGAGAATGTTTTTTTCCTTCCAAAATTTCAAAAAATAGTATACTTGTTGGTAATAATTTTATATCAGTTTTTTCAGCAGATACTTAGAATGTAGAAATAATGGCGGTTTACACAATTGGTAGATGAATATGATTTTG
>JAYEJY010000090.1:0-4454 GCA_034660795.1 Promethearchaeati archaeon
TTCAACTGAATCAAAATTAGATATTAATTCATCTACTAATATTTCAGTTGATTAATTTTTTTAATTTAATACCCCATTAAAAATTTGTGATGTTATTTTAGGCCTTATTTTTTAATTATTGAAAATTAATGTATAATTATAATTGAAAAAAAAGAGAAAAATAGCCAAAGAAAGAAATACTTCTATCTTTGACAATTAATTGAGTAGTTTAGAGATAAAAGTCCATTGATGTATTACCATCAAATTCTTGTGGTTCGTCGCCACCGCCATATGGATATTGGTCATGAGCGTAAGCAAAAACGGTTTCCATAGAAACGGAGAAAGATCCTCCATAATAATTTTGCCAACTTACTTCTAAGAAGTAATGAGTCCAGAGGCCGTTTTGACTATCTGGATCATCATACCCATATCCATTATCAGTGCATGTAGTTGTCATATAAATTAGGTCACTGTTGCTATTTTCCATAACTTCGTTCATTCCACCAGCATAACAATGATCTAAAAAGATAAATGTTTGACTAACTGCTGATGCGAATAAATTAGCTAATTCTGTATCATACAAATAGCCATCTTCACCATTTTCACCCGCGCTACAATCCCACATACATAAGTATTGGCTTCTTGAGCTTGGGGGTCCAGTTGTTTGTCCTCCACCGTGTCCAGAAGATGCAAAGACAATTATGTCATCTTCATCTGCATTGTTAATCATTGTAGTTATTGCATTTTTGACATTTGATTCAGTTGCGTATCCTGTGTGTATAGGATAATCACTTGTGTGGCCATCTCCATAAAGTTCAATAGAATAACTATTGCCATCAAGTTGCCAGTACCAATCACTAGCATCTTCATCACAATAACTAAGATCACTTATATCTTTATAATCAGATATTCCAACAATTACCGCCCAGCGATTAACAATACCATCGCCACCAGTTGAACCTCCACTATTATCAACTGTCACTCCAACTTCGTCAGAGCCAGTTTGTCCTGCACTATCCGTCGCTTCTGCATAAATGGTATGACTACCATCCGCATAAGTTGTGGTATCCCAATCATAACTATTAGCAGTTATGATGTAAGTGCTATCAATATAGATGTCAGCAGTAAGGCTTTCTTCATCTGTAATTGATATACTAATTGTTACAACATCTGAAACAGTTGCGCCATCAGTTGGGTTATCTATCGTTACAACAGGTGGATTATCTGTTGTTCCGCCATCATTGTCAACTGTAACAGTGACACTATCTTCCGCACCTGGAGCTTTTGCTGTGATAGTGTGACTTCCATCAGAATAAGTAGTTGTATCCCAATCATAGTTTGAGTATTTACCTATTCTATTCCCGTCAATATATAATATGGGATCCTTATAGGCATCTACAGTTATTGTTACTACTCCAGAAACAGTTTCACCTTCAGTAGGATTAGTAATAGTACAACTTGCACCAGGTGGTACACGAATATCCATAGTTTCTGCTGAAGCAAAAACTGGTACTATTATTCCTACTAAGAGAATTATGGAGATGAATAAAATGAAGTGTTTGTGTTTCTTCATATTGAGCACACATCTTTTGTTTTGTGATTGCTTGTCGCAATCACTCTTAATTGGATATATTAAAGATACTTTATAAACTTTATTTAAAATAACCAGCTTAATGCTTTTTTTAGCGGATTTTTTTAGACAAAAATTATAAATATTTTAAAAAATATCTTATAATTAGGTTGAGGATTATACTTGAGGAATAAAAAACAAAAAATAATTATTAAAATTGTTCTTTTTATAAGCATCTTTGCATTCTTGATTTCAACTACAAATATTTCTGCCTTTTTGATTATTGATGATGATTCTATTTATAATATGGAATTTATCTCTGCAGAATACCTTGATGCCGACTCTGATGGGCATTCTGATGATACAAGATTTCTCGTTGATGTCTATTTTAATCCAGCTGTTTTTGATGGATCTTATGTAAAACTGGATTGTGATTTTGAGATAATTTTACCTTCCAATACCACGTATTACTATACCGGCTTTATTCGTTTACAATCAGTTTCCTGTCAAATACAGTTCGATTGTTATGACACTGTTACAGAGTCTGGTTGGTATACAATAAATTTTGATTCTTTCGTACGTCTAAAAAAGAATGTTTATCATAGCTTTTGTAGTATTGTTTTTGACCCTCCCACTGGTCACGGTGAAGGTGGAGGATCTCCATCTATTGACATTTAAATCAATGAGAATTACAAAAAAAATACACTGAAAATATCAGGACAGTATAGTTACCATGGTAATAGAAGAAAGAGATTTACCCCTTCTAATCTCTTTACAACAACATCCACTTGCCCCAGCATCTAATCTAGCTAAAGAATTGGGTGTTTCAACACCAACAGTTATTTCCAGGCTAGAACATTTAAAGGAAGAGAAATCCTATTACAGTGTTTATGCAAATATTCAACCATTTACTCTTAATTTAGAAATTGTTGATGTTATTTTAAATATTGAAAATTTGGAAAATATCCAATTTATTGAAAATGTTGTTTGTTTTAAACATCCCTTTACTCTCTTTCGAATCCGTTGTTTTGGAAAAAGCAATGGCTTGTTTTTACAGTTTAGAATTCCTAAAGGAACAAAAAATAAACTCATTCAACTTTTTGATGAATTAAAAAAGGAGAACAAGATTATTGAATATTTTCTCCCTAATTATACGCCAAATATGAAGAAAATTGTAACGAATGCCAATCTTCTCAACTGGGAACATAAATTAATGCGTTGGTCATTTAATTGGGATGATTGGATTAGAAAAATGGATAATATAAAACCTATAAAATTAGAGTATAAAAAACAGAAAAACTATCTTTCTCAATTAGATGAACTCGATATAGCTTTATTACAAGAACTAACTATGAATGCCCGGCGGAAAAATACTGAGATAATGTCAGCATTGAATTTAGATAAAAACGAAGTTGGTTTACCTCAAAAAGTAAGTAGGAAATTAAAATTTCTTGATAAAAATATCATTTCTCAATATCGAGTTTTTCTTCGATGGGAAACCTTTGAAATCTATAATTCTTTCTTAATTATTAGTAATTGTTCTGATAAAATTAAATTCAAATTGCAAAATTTATTACAGAAAGAACCTATACCTTTTGAATCATTATATAAAATTACCAATGAAGGGTTTATGTGGTATCTTCGATGTCCTTCATCACATTTTTCTGATGTTTCTGAATTTGTTCTATCAATGACCGAAAAAGTTCAATTTTATTTTCTAGACTACAAAACATCAGAATTTTATGGATTGTGGAAAGGAGCTTTTGATCCAGATAATCATATTTGGGAAACTAATCTTATGGATATTGATAGAATTTTAAGTTAATTAGAATAAAATTAGCATATTTGGATATACATACTTCAACTTTTTACTGCTAAATTTTTTTCTCCAGTATCATATTTAGATACTTTATCATAATTAATCCAAGTAACTTCATTCATCATTTTTTGGACATCTAATCGTTTTGAGAACTTGTTAGTAATTACTCCCACAAAATGAATTATAATCCATTCAAAACTTAAAAAGAAATCAATTCGTGACCATAAATAAATAATGCCTTCATAAAAGATTATTGAAAAAATTGCATAAATTATTGCAAGATATTCCTGACCCATTCCGAAAACATTTCCTGGAATCATGTTTAATTGTACTGAAAAAATTACATTATATCCTAATCCAAATAACATTCGGGGTAAAATATCTAATAAATCTAACACAAACAATGTAAGTGATAACATTCCCCATAATCTGAAATGTTTTACTAATGGATGATTTCCAAATTCTTGTGCTTTCCCTCTATATTCTACTAATCTTAGTAGAATGAAAAATACACATAATTGACCTCCTAACATTACAAGATAATTACCAATTGGAGGTCTCGAATTCCCAAAGGAAAAGTATCCGAGAAAAACAAATCCAATACCTGAAATGAGAAAGAATAGACCAGTTAATCCACCTATTAAATTTAAGTGTTTTATTTTTTCCGGTTGAGCTAAACATATTCCCAGGATTGCTCCAATAAATGCTGTTCCTAAGAACGGAAACAGAGGCTCGGTATTTCCTGAAATGATAGTACAAAACCATGATTTAAAAGAAGCATTTAATGCTTGTATATGATTATTAGGCCATCCAACATTCTCGCCTAATTCGACACCTGGTGGTAAGTTTTCAGGTATTATCCAATCAAGATTGTCGACCCAAGAATTTACAAATTCTGTGGAGACTATAACAAAGATTGCAAGAATACCCAAGATAATTATATTTCGAGTGAATTTTTCATAACCATTTTTTCTTAATAGAAAATATAACAATATACTATTTATGATCATGCTTAAACCAATTATTCGGAGTGTTCCCATACAAAAGAAGCCATTCCATAGAGGATAAGTATTTGTCCAATCCCCC
>JAYEJY010000091.1:0-4403 GCA_034660795.1 Promethearchaeati archaeon
TATTAAAGTTTTTTCAACCAAAGACCATTGTATTATGTGTAATGAAATGCTTACTTTGATGACATCAGTTACTAGTTTATCAGATAAAATTAAGATGGATGTTTGTGCTTGTGATGAAAATTCTTCAGAAGCAAAAAAATATGGTATTGAACATCATCCAGCTTTAGTAATTGAATCCGGAAAAGATTTTGGTATTCGGTTTTTTGGTGTTCCAGCTGGTAAGGAATTTACGACATTGGTTGAATCAATAATGATGGTTTCAAATGGTCAACCCACTTTACCACAAAAAGTGCTTGACATTCTGAAAGAAGTGGATAAAGAAGTAAATTTGAAAGTTTTCGTAACCTTGGATTGCCCTTATTGTCCTGCGATGGTTCATAAAGCTCATAAATTTGCTATGGCGAGCGATAAAATTACATCTGAAATGATTGAAGCAAGTCAATTTGTTGACTTGGCAACAAAGTTTGATATTTTTGGCGTTCCAAATACCATTATAAATAATGGTAAGAGAAACATTGAGGGTCTTACTGATGACCTTACCCTAGTAAAACAGATTCTCTTAGCTATTGGAAAAACAGGGAGTACTTCACCTTATCTTTAAAAGGTCTCTCTTTTCAAACTAAAGAAATAAGCAGTTATTTTTTAATAGTCGAACAGCAACATTAAAGATTAAACTCTATCTAATAACATGTTAAGAATTTCATGAGGAGTTCTAAATTATGCAAAAATACATTTGTACGATTTGTGATTATGTGTATGATCCAGAAGAAGGCGATCCAGATTCAGATGTTCCACCTGGTACAGCATTTGAAGATTTACCTGATGATTGGGTATGTCCAATTTGTGGCGCTGGAAAAGAAGATTTTGAACCATATGATGAATAAATCGATTTTTTTATTTTATTTTCAGTAATTTTACTGAAATTTTTTTCTATTCTTTTTTCAAGTTTATCTTAAATAATTAACCAAATATTCATTTTAAGTTTTGTAATTTAATCTTCTTAGCTAGCTCTAGTTTAGATTGTAAAAGGAAACTATTATATTTAAAAGAATAGCTTGTAGAATTTAAGCGATTTAACTTTGAGGTGAAATAATTGAAACCATTTGCAGAACTATTTCAAACAGCTGATTGGAAATCTGAAAAGCATGCTCCCGTAATTGAGGTTCATGAAGCAAAGAAAGAAGGAATAAAGGTTACAGTGAGTATTGGAAAGGAAATACCACATCCAAATACAACAGCTCATCATATTTCTTGGATACAAGTTTACTTCTTGAAGGAAGGTGAAAAATTCCCTTATGAATTAGGTAAATTTGAATTTAACGCTCATGGAGCGTCTACCAAGGGACCTGATACAAGTACGATTTATACTCATCCTAAAGCTACTTTTGAGTTTAAATCTGAAAAACCCGGCACACTGTATGCTTTTTCATATTGTAATATTCATGGATTATGGGCAAATCATAAGGAATTAGAAATGTGAATTACCCATCTTTCTCTTTTTTTCTCTTTTTATCTTATTTTTTTATTAAGATACTTTAATAATATGTACAATATTTATTCTATTTGGTGAAATACTATATGTCTAACACAAAAACCCCCTTAAATTTTGATACAGGCAAGCTTACTCAAGAACAAATTGAAGGTGTTTTTGAATCCCTCCCAGTTGATATTACTTTTGTTGATAAGGATAATCAAGTTCAATACTTCAATAATTATACAACTAGAATTTTTAAACGACCAAAGACTGTTATCGGTCGCAAAGTTCAGAATTGTCATCCCAAACATAGTTTACACGCTGTTAATAAAATTCTCAAAGAATTTACTGCAGGTGAACGTGACGTGGCAGAATTTTGGATTGAGCTTGATGGGAGAATGATTCATATTAGATACTTCCCCGTCTATAATCAACAAGAAGAATATCTAGGTTGTTTAGAAGTAAGTCAAGATATTACAGCTATCCAAGAATTGAGTGGAGAAAAAAGGCTCCTAGACTAATAACCTATTAGATTTTCCTGTTTTTTTAATAAATATAGAAGTTATGAAGTGAAAAGCACTTTTTCTCTTTCAATAGCTTTTGTTGCTAAGATGATCATACCAATTAATAACGCAACAATTAAGACAGAATAAACTATATCTACCCAGCCAAAGCTCAAATCAATAATTGATAAGAAAACATGATAAATCCAATAGAATGGTGTCACTTGAGCATATATGGCCGTGGTTGTTGGATCAAAAGCTACTGCAAAATAGAATAATATACCAAAGCCCATTACTAATGAGGTACCCAGGCGTTCTGAGACAGTTTGGGAGAAGAGGGTATCAATGGTCATTAAGGCAAGCATGGTAATTATGAGACTTATTCCTAATCCCACTAATAATACAATTCCCTTATAGGAAAATAATTCATCCATTGGAAACGAGAGAATTCCTTCCAGTCCAATACCTTCACTACCTGTACCATCAAGGACTCCCATAGCTATTTGAGCTGCTAGTGCAGATCCAGCAAAATACGCCAGCGTACTTAATAATGAGGCAATTATTCCAATAATGAGTTTAGATAAAACTAATATTGAGCGGTTTTTAGTAATAGTAAGCATTGTTTCAAAGGTTCCATCACTTTTTTCTTTTCCGAAACCTATGCTTCTTCCCATAGCACCAACTAATGTTATTAAAATAAATATGGCGTATGCAAATGGTGATGCCATTTCAATAGTTTCTGAACGCCATCCTTCTGATGGTTCTCCTATTGGGGGTTCATATTCTATTGTTTGAAAAGAAGGTAAATCCTCTTCAAGATTTAATGCAATGAATACTTGAAAAACTGTTTCTTGTATTGTATTTAATGCTTGATCCATTACAGCTGCTTGTAAGGTAGCTGTACCAGATGATGATCGAAACTCTAATTTTGATTGCCCAGCAAATGTGGCTTCAGTGAAATTAGCTGGGATGTAAATTCCGTTACTCTCATTCAATGCCTCTGCTCGACTTTCAACCATTTCTATTTCTACATTTGAATTATTTTCAAACTTTTGGTCAATAGCTTGTACAGCCAAATCACCAAGATTAACCCCTAATGATGTTGACCCCATATCCGCATTATAAATCGCAATAGTTGTAGAGGTTGCTCCCATGAAAAAAACGGGTAAACCAACAATTAGAAACATCATAATAAATGGAACAATAACGATAATGGTGAGTGTTTTGATATTAAGAATAAGTTTCAAATCTTTTTTCAAAATTGGTTTAAATTGATCCCATGCTTTCATTGTGATTCCTCCAAATTAGGCGTTTTATTTACGGTGGTAAAAGTTTTCATTGGATTATGCTCATTTTCGAAAGCATTAATTATTGCTTCCTCGAAGGTTCCTTTGGGGGCATATGTATTGATTACTTGTTCTTTGGTTCCTTCAAAGATTAATTTACCTTGTTTTAGAATGCCAGCATGTGTTGCTAATGCTTCTAAATCAGAAGTTATGTGAGAAGACATTACTACCGTTTTTCCTTCTTTTTCCACGAGTTTTTTGATAATATCTCTGACTCTTTTTGCTCGGGCAATATCTAAACCGGTAGTTGGTTCATCTAAAATAACAAGTTTTTTGCTTGAAATAATGGATCGGATAAGACTTACAACTCTTTTTTCGCCACCAGACAGCTTGCCAAATTTGACGTCTAACTTGTCTAGCATATCTAATTCGGTAAGCAATTTTTTCATTTCTATATTAGCTTCCTCTTCAGGAATACCCATTATTGAGGTAAATAATAATATATTATCTCGTGTTTTGAAATCCTTGTAGCCTGCGCTTTCTTGGGATAGAATACCAATTTCAGCTCGTATTTTCTCAGGATGTTTCACAACATCAACATTTTGGACTTCTACCTCACCTGAACTTGGCTTGAGAATACCAGTTAATATTCTAATCGTTGTTGTTTTTCCCGCACCGTTTGGTCCAAGCAAGGAATAGATTGATCCTTCGTGAACATTCATTGAAACATTGTCTAATACTTGTATGTCTTTGAAGCTTTTACACAGATTTCTCGTTTCAATAATCAACAAAATCACACTTTCAAATGATTAGAAATATCTGATGGAATAGAAAATTATCAAATCCCACATTTTTTTTTGGACAGAAGTACTATATAAACCACTTGAAATTTCTGTTGAAGTTATAATTGATTTGAATGTATGATAGACTATTTTATTTCATAAAAATGGTACCGTGGGATATTATCATAATCTCCCTCTTGATCATATCGTTGTAATCTCGTTAATCTACCTTCTTCAACCAGATCCATTAATCCATTATAGATAATGGGGCTGAAGGTGAAACCATTTTTCGTAGAAAGTGTTTCTAATTCCTCTTTGGAAAGGTTTAGAATACTGGGATTATCTGAAAAATATTTCC
>JAYEJY010000092.1:0-4397 GCA_034660795.1 Promethearchaeati archaeon
TTAATAGATACATTGTCCATTGACTACTAATGTTAGAAGGCGGCTGAGGATTTTGTAAGGCCTCTAAATTATATTCCATCATTCCCGTATAATTTACTAATCCTAATATACCTAATAAAGGTGTAATCTCAACAATCTCAGTATTTGTATCACGAGCAATCTGATTTACAACTTCATCATCAAGTTGGGGTTGTGAAATAATAAAATCAACCCCCTCAGTATTGATTAATTCAATAAGGTTATTAATATGTGCAGGGGATGGTTCTGAGCCTTCTCTTTGCTCTATTGCGCCAAGACGAATAATTCCGAGAAGATCAAGTAAGTACTTAAATGCAGGATGGTGAACTATTACTTTCGTTCCATTCAATTCAGTATAAGCTTCATTAATAGAAATCAAAAGGTCATCTAATTCTATCAAATACTCTTCCTTATTTGTAAAATAGGTCTCATTATTTGCTGAATCAATAGTTATAATTTCCTGGTAGATACTATTTACCATAGTTTTCGCATTATTAGGATCCATCCAAACATGAGGATTATCAGCTTCAATTATTTCATCGTATTCTATCATTGAGCTATTAATTAATTCTAAAACCGGTACCCCGGGATTCGCATCCAAGACAGATTGGACCCATGGTTCTAAGCCATCTATTCCCATCCGAATAAATATATCTGCATCTGCAACCATCTCTATTTCAGAAGGTGTTGGTTCATAGATATGGGGGTTTTCAGAACCTGTGACAATACTTTCTGCCGTAAAAAGCCCTTCTCCAACCTGATTTGCAAAATCTGCCACTATTGAAATTGAAGTTACCACCGAAATAGGATCTACCGTAATTATATTATCTTCAATATAAAAGGTCGTAGAGAAACTGCTAGCCATTAGCGGATTGATTGCTAGAATAATCATAATTATAATACTATAAATGTTTTTTATATCGCTCTTTTTTATCATGTTCCTACATCACAATGTTTTTTCTATAAATAGAATTTTTACGAGTATTCGTATAATTTATACTCTTACGTAATTTAAAAACCTTCCTCTTAAGTAAGTAAAGTAATAATACAAAAAACAAAAAGATAGAAGAAATAATTAGGACGAAATCCATCGTTTCCGGGATCGGACGGGTCCGGGTGTAACCCTCCAGCTTTGACCGCGTCGAAACGCAGCTTTACGATTTTCCCGAGCGTTCGCACAGATCAGTAATCATCATAACGTATGGAGGCTTAACTTCCGGCGATGGATTTCTCGCGTATTTTTTTCGATTAAAGTTATACCTTAAAAAGTTATTGTTTTTTCGGGTAATTGAATATTGGAAGGCAAAAATATTTGTTAGGAATACTTAACTTTATCAGCAATTTTAAAAACACAAATATGCTCTTTTTATAATTACTAAAAGTATTAATCGAGATGTATAAATAAATGTCACAACAACGTCCAAACCGAACCCAAAAAGGTCCTGGTAAAAAAATAGAAGCAATGAAGGCAAAAATAGTTGCAACATTAAAATCAATCGATCATGTTATTGTTGTTGCAAGTGGAAAAGGAGGAGTTGGAAAGACCACTATCGCTGTCAATCTTGCAGCTGGCTTAGCTAAGAAAGGATATTCTGTAGGAGTATTAGATGCAGATATTACAGGTCCTAATGTCCCGAAAATGTTTGGTTTAGAAGGAAAACATCCTGAATTCAACCAAATAGATAAAAAAATCATTCCTATTAAAACAGAGAATGATATCAAAGTCATTTCTATGGCCTTTCTTTTACAGAGGTCTGATGATGCTGTTATATGGCGTGGTCCACTAAAAATGGGCGCTATTAATCAATTATTAGGTGATGTTGAGTGGGGTAATTTGGACTATCTAGTAATAGACCTTCCACCCGGCACAAGCGATGAACCGTTAAGTATTGCTCAAATGATTCCAGATGCCGATGGTGTTGTTATTGTTACAACCCCTCAAGAAGTAGCATTATTGGATGTTAAAAAATCAATCAATTTTGTTAAAAAAGTGAAATTACCCGTCCTTGGAATAGTAGAAAACATGAGCAGTTTCCTATGTCCTCATTGTGGTAAAGAGATAACAATTTTTAGTAAAGATGGAGGACGTAATGCTGCAGAAGAATTTGACATACCCTTCCTAGGAAGTATTCCTCTTGACCCTGAAATTGTCCCACTTTCCGATGCTGGGAAAACAATCATTGATTCAGAAACACAGTCTGAAAAGGCATTTATGGAAATGGTTGAAAAAGTCGTAAAAGAAATTGAAGAAAAGTAAAAACATGAGGATTTTTTCCTCACTTTAATATTTTTTAAAGATAGAATGATTTTTGATTTTCTTGTTCTTCTTTTCGTTGTTCCAGTTTTTCAATGACTTTCATTGCTCTTGCTTCAGTTTTTTCTATATCTTTAATCATTTTGTCCATTTCATCTAAATCCATCTCAAAACCAGTTAATTTTGAGAATAGGTTTAAAGCATTTTTGGATGCATTAGGATCTACACCAAAAGCAATAGATGGCCCTTCTGATGGTGTTACTTTACCCATTATACCAATTGATCGCATATCTCTTTCTGCTGCTAGGGCTGTTAAGACACCAACAGCACCACTAACTCGGCCTTCAGTAAAAAGCCGAACATCATTATCTTTAAGGAATTCTGCATTTTCTTCAGTATAAGCAAATGCTGTTACATCGGATTTTATCTGTTTTTTCGCAGCCTTAAATCCACCAATTGCATAAACTGATTTAACACCCCATTCTTCAGCAATATCTAAAACTGCTGATAAAATTTCGAACATTCCTTGTGGTCCTTCTCGAGGTTGGCTTTCTCCTGTTAGAATTAACAATGGAGGGGTTGTGTTTTCTATAGCCCATAATTCAGCATGAATAAGTTTTCCTAGTTCACCTTGAAAAATGACGAGATGTGGAAAATAGCTACTGTAAATTCGTACTGCTTCTTTTGCTTTATATGCTTCAATTAAATGCATACCAGCTATTCGACCAACTAATCCTTGTCCTGGGAAACATTGAACCAAAACACCGTTTTGGAGATCGAAATCGTTCTTTTTTTTAATAATAATATTAGGATTTTCATTAGACATTTATGTACACTACCAAATCTCAAGCTATAATAGTCTTTTATAAAATAAAATGACTAGCTTTCTTATGGAACGATGGGACTTTTAATTCACAAAAACAGTGTATTTCAAAGATGAATAAGAAAAGGAGGATAAAAGAGGGAAGAAATTAGAATTTTTTAACAACTTCAACTCTTCGTGCCCGTGGGTAAGAACGTACTATGGTTTTCTTACACTCGTCACAAGTTAGTCTAAGATCTACTTTTTTTGAAGTTTTGGAAGCCATTTTTGATTGAGAAATAGCTTTCTTAGAATATTTCCCTTTGTTGCCCGAACCTTTTGTATGTCTATTAGCATCTCGAGTACCTTTTACAAGACCACTACCACGCCTACCGCCACGTTCTTGGCGAACTGTAAAGGTAGTGTGTTTATTACAGTAAGGGCAATGTGTTCGCATTTTTGTTGGAAGTTTAACCATTCTCTGCATCTCCATTAATAGCAGAATTTATTGTTTCTAAATCTGTGTACGTTCGCTTGTTAAGGAAATATTTAAACATTAGCACATAACAGATTAAAGATGGTTCAATGAAAGAAGTAATTCCTTGTAAGAAGGTAATGTCAATTTTTATTAGCTATTTTAGCAGAAAATAGGACCCAAAAATCTCAATTGAAACTGTATAGGTTGTTACGCCTGTAGGTTTTTCAAATGTTAAGACTTGTTCATAGGGGATAAAAGTTGATGGGTTAATTGATCCTCGCACGATAAAATCATCTGTAGTGGATGTGTTTGTGGTAAAGATTGTTTCAGTCTTATTATAATTAATTTTCAATTCACCATAACTACTGAAATAATAGTCATCATATAAAGGCTCTATAATCATGATTCCTATAGAAATTGATAGATGATTATTGGTTTGATCAAACCAGGAGTATAAAACAGGACGATAATTTAACTCGATTTTCATGGTTCTATCATAGGGGCGCATTAAAGTGAGATTAGTGATATCTGAGTAATAATTCTGAGTGGATTGATTTAAAAAGAAAACGGGTTGATAATTCGGTCCTTTGAGATATCTATGGTCACCAATTGTAATTAACCCACCTCTTGTAAAAAGGTAAAAGCTCAGTGCTCCTAAGGTATCTTGTTGAAATGTTTCATTATAACCAGTTGATAAGAAACGTAAGGAGATATTTTTTCCTTCTTCCCATCTATATTCTCCTTCAAAAGGATCTATTCTTAATGTTCGGGTTGAACCTTCTCCTTCTGTTAAGAGATAATGAAATCCTTCGTCCACTCTTAACATATATGAAGTCACACTGTTT
>JAYEJY010000093.1:0-4397 GCA_034660795.1 Promethearchaeati archaeon
CTGACACTCAACTAGAAGCGTGGATGATAAAACGGGTTAGTACTTCTAATTTTTATGTTGCAGCGAAAGCTACTTCTACAATGATGGAATCAAATAAGGAATTATCACTCAACCTTTCTTTACTTGTGGAACAAATAAGTAGTATTCTTGAGAATTCGTTAGAATATGAATGGCTTAAAGCAACTATAAATGGTTAAAGTAATTTTTCTAGATTCCAGTAGATTCTATTTTTAATAAAAATGAAAAAATTATAAAAATCCTAATTTAATAATGAGGATAAGAAAAGTATATCTACATCAAATTATATGTTTATACGAATCTTTCGAGGAGCAATAAAATGGTCAAGAAGGATGAAATAAGAAAATTGATTTCTGAAGGATTAAGGAATTTACAAAATAACAAATCCAAACAAGCTTTGGAGTTATTTAATAAAGCATTAGAACTAGACCCTAAAAATAGCATGCTATGGAATCATAAGGGTGTTGCATTAAGAAAATTAGGGGAAATTAATGAGGCTATTACTTGTTATAATAAAGCTTTAAAGTTCGACCCAGAATCAATTAGAGCTAATTTAAATAAAGCAAGAGCTTTGCGAAGCCAGAAAAAATATGATCTAGCTTTATTTTCCTATGAAGATGTCTTAGAGTTAGATCCCGATAATTTAGAAGCAAAAGAAGAAAGTAAGAGAGTGAGGGATTTACTAGCAAAAAGAGCACAATTAAGAGCAAATGAGAAAAGTATAGATAAACAAAAAGATGAAGAAGAAGAAATTTTTGAAGAACGACGTCAAGATTTGATGGCTTTTCTAGAAAAATCACGAAAACGTATTGATGGTTCCATTCAAAAAATAAAAGAAATGTTTGAACATGGAATTAAAGAAGAAGCTATAGAAAATCGAGAAAAAATAAAAAGTGCTCTTATATCATTTGATGAACAACTTTACAAAAGAATTAAACTAATTTCTAATGAATTTGTAGTTATAGATTTTGAAGAAGAATGTCGAGATCTTTTGGATAAATGGGAAGTTTTCAAGGATAGGAAACTACAGGAATTAGAAAAACTTTCTTAAGTAATTCTCAATAACCGAAAAAGCTTTAAATAGAAAAGTATATAGAAATTAGTAGAAGATTAGTTTAGTAACATCGGTGTACTATCCGACGATATACCGGGGTACTAAGCTAGAAATACGCCGCTTTATAAGCGTATTTGGTGAAGAATATCTACAACAATATGATACTTTAAATGTTGAACATTGTTGCCGAGATGAATCAGGTTTGATGAGATTATTAACAGTACACGTACCCGATGGATTTCTTGAGGGTCTGGATGAGCTAGTTAGACAAAAAAGATACGCAAATCGTAGCGAGATTATTCGTATCGCGATTCGTGATTTACTACGAGATGAATTATGGGAACAAAGATAATTTCCCATTACTTCATTTCTTTTCTTATTTCTTTTTAGAATACTATTTAATTATCATAAATTGTTTTAATTTTAATCTAAATATTTAATTAGTTGATAATTTTTCATTTTCAATAAGAATAGTAATATTAACCAAGTTTGTTATCGTTTATTTATACTGAAACAAAGGTGAAAAGATGTCCTTTCCTCGGCAAAGATTTGTTTTAGATACAACTGCTTTTACAGATTCAAAATTAACAAACGAATTAGGTGGGTCAATAAAAGCAACAGTTAATCGATTATCAGAATTAATAAGTGTAGGTCGTTTACGATTAAATATTTCTTGTTATATGCCACCAAGTACATTTTTTGAGTTAAAAAAATTCTTATTAGAAAGCAATTGTTCAGTTAGAGAAATTGATCAGGTGGAAACATGGGTCGTTAGAAAATCACCTGATAGGCACTCTGTTTTATTATCAGCTCAAATTATTTATGATTATGTTAGTGATGTTCGGGAACGACTTGATCAAGGTATGTCTATTGTTAAAAGAGCAATAAAGGATACGACAAAACATTGTGAACGTAATATGGAAAGAGATAATAAAAAATCAAATAAGCAACTTGTGAAAGATCTAGTAAAAAATTATGGAAATAAATACCGACAAAAAATGCGACGTGGTGTATTAGATTCTCTGCCTGACATTGATACTCTTATCCTAGCAAGGGAGCTAGATGCGGGAATAGTTTCAGCTGATAAAGGAATTAAATCATGGACAGAACGAATGGGGATTAGATTTGTTGAAGCAAAATTCTTTCCTCAGATAATACTTACTTATCTTGAAAGGTTAGATGATATGCCAGTTTTCTTAAAAAAATTGAAAGATAAAGAACTGCCAAATGCTCTTAGAAAAGATCAGAAACGGAGATTTCAATAATTGACAAATCAAAAATTTGATGAGAAAAGAAATATTCAACAGAAAATTTCAAAAATCAAAGAAACACTTACCAAAGAATCCGAAAAACAAGATTTATCAACTATTTTTGGAAACCTAAGAGAAAAACAAGAATCACAAATACTTTTTCGTTCAAAAGATGATTATCTAATTACAGGTGTTATTGGCGAGTTCGCAAATTATTGGAATTTTAATTCGACAATATTACGTGTAATTTTTATTTTTATGAGTTTACTAACTGGTGGAATTATGATAATTGTTTATGTAATTTTAACTAAAATTATACCTGAACAACCACAAAGAACAATCAAATCAGATGATTAAAGATATAGGTTAAATTGTTATATATAGAATTTTACAAATTTATAGGTGAAAATGATGCATCGGTTATGGGCTCCTTGGAGAATGGAATATATTGAACAACCTAAAGATGATGATGAATGTTTCTTATGTGATGCTATTAATGATATTCCGAAAAATGATCGGAAAAACTTAATTCTTTTTAGAGGTGATACAAGCTTCGTTATCCTCAATAAATATCCGTATATAGCAGGTCATTTAATGGTCGCTCCTAAGATACATGTTTCAAATTTAGAAGAGATAGATAAAAAAACATCTGATGAATTATGGGATTTATTAACAAAAACTGTTATTTTAATGAAAAAAACTATTCAACCAGAAGGATTCAATATAGGTTTAAATTTAGGTGCTATAGCTGGTGCTGGATTACGAACTCATCTTCATTTTCATGTTGTTCCTCGATGGTTAGGGGATACAAATTTTATGCCTATTTTAACAAACACTCGAGTAATATCACAAGAGCTAATTGAAACATTTGATGTACTTTACAAAAAAGTAGATATATTCAAAAAGTGACATTACAATCAATACAAACATAATTACTTTGAGACCTTAAGCCAATGGCCTTTCTTGATTTTGCTGGTGAATTAGCTGCTGTAGCTGGAGCAATTTGTTTTGGATTAGGGAATGTATTAATTAAATATCAAGGTAATAAAATTAAACCAACAGCAATTAACGCGATTAGGATAACTTTTTCAGCACTAATTTATTTTATAATAATTTCAGCAACTGGATTATTAAAGCAAACGTTTAGCTTAGGCTGGAAAACAAGTACACTTTTGATTTCAGGTTCAATTTTGGGAATTGTTTTTGGTGATATCAGTTTTTTCTTTAGTCAGCAACTAATTGGTCTGTCAAGAGCGTATCCTATTGCTGTAAGCTATCCTTTTTTTATCTATATATTTGGTATGATTATAAACGTTGAGGAATTTAATTGGTTTCGAATATTAGGAATGTTTCTGGTTATAACCGGAATTTATCTTGTTTCAACTTCAACCAGAAAAAAGAAGAATAAACTACGTACATTAACCGAGAAAAAAGAACAAATTGAAGAAAGCACTCCTATACAATTAAAAAACCATGATGAAGAAAATCAAACCAATTCTCAACCAAAAAAAACTCAAGACCTACAAGAAGATAAGAAGAAAGAAATTTCACTCACAGAAAAAAAACGATTTGTCTTGGGTCTTATAACAGCTTTTGTTACTACTATTTGTTGGACAGCGGGTACCTTACTGCTTGATATATCTTTGACAACTGAAATAAATGGATTATCTGCTAATGCAATTCGTATGATAGGTTTAGCACCTCTTAGCATTGGCATATTCTTTATTGCTGATCGTGGTAATAATAAAAGTGATTTTTCTTGGAAATCATTTTGGGTGATTTTTGCTGCAGGATTAATTGGAAATACTGTTGGGGGATTATTATATATTTTCGCTCTTACCTATAGTACTCCATCTACAACCGCTGCTATTACAGCAGCTTCACCTTTAGTAGCATCACCCTTATCAATAATCTTTCTAAAGGAGAAATTTACCTGGAAATTAGTTATCGGAACAATTTTAACAATATGTGGTATATGGTTAATTATTATATTTCCATTATAGAAAAAAATTATTTTTCATCGGAAACCAAGAAATTCATCCTAACAAAAGTACCGCAATTCGGGCAAATATATT
>JAYEJY010000094.1:0-4342 GCA_034660795.1 Promethearchaeati archaeon
ACCGCTGGTTTTGAGATTATTGACTTCTCTAATAGTGAGAACATCTATCAAGTGAATTCTGTTAGCTATAGCCGGTCATTTAGAGGATTAGCTAAAAGAAATAACTATCTGTTCGTTTGTGGTGGAGGTAATAACCCTCAGGAAGGATTCTTTAAAATTTATAACCTTACCAATCCGTTATCAATTACCCTAACGTCTTCTATTCAAATACCAAATGCTCTTTATATTAAAGATGTAAAACTTCTTGGGAATTATGCCTATCTAAGTTGTGGTTTTGACGGTTTAACGATAATTAATATTACTGATTTTAGTAGTACCTCTATCACAGATAATTATCTTACTGGATCATCGAATTATTATCTTGGTGTAACAACAGATTATGTTTATTTACGTAATTCTTCTGGCATTGAAATTCTAGATACATCTAATAAATCAGATATAACACCGTTAAATGTATTCGGGAGCTCCTGGGCATATGATTTCGCGATAAATAATGATGAATTATATGTTACTAAACGAAAAAATGGTGTTATAATTTACGATATCACAAATAGAACTGACCCCACTGAACTTACCTCTTTTAACATAAAAGCAAATGATTACCATCTTTATTTCTATAATAACAAATTAGCTGTTACAAGCGAATATTATGGTTTACGATTATTTGATGTATCAACACCAGCAAATCCAGTTTTACAAGATCATTTCTCTGGTGGTGGTTATGCCTATGAACCCGTAAAGAACGGTGACTTAATCTATTTGGCTAATGGTGCACAAGGATTAGAAATAATAGATACTTCCACCAAAACAAATCCTATTTTAATGAATTCAACAGGTTATGTAAATGGATCAAATTTTATTGGAGTGGGATTTGATAATGATAAATTGGTTACAACATACGGCGAATATGTTTTGACCTACTTTGCAATGAATGTTTACAATATTAGTAAACCAACAAATATAGATAAAAGTGGTGGAACACCTCAAGGATCGTATCCTAGTTTAATTAAAGCTAAAGTAAGAGGAAATTATGCTTATGTTGGAAGTAAATATGATGGTTTCAATATCTATAATATTACTGATCCAACTAATCCAACGAAAATCACTGATATTTTTTATAGTGATTATATTAGTGACGTCATGCTAAAAGGTGATTACGCCTATCTCGCTGATAGAAGCTATGGTTTGAGAATAGTTGATATTAGTGATGTTTCTAACCCCCTTTCAATAGGAAACTATTCTATTGGAGAATTATTTATGTATCGATATGAAGTTTTTGTTGATGAAAATGACATCGTCTATTTAACCAACCAACATGATGAAAAAGTTTACGTTATCAATGCTACCACTAAATCAAATCCTACATTAATAGCCCAGGATACTTTTACAAGCGTAAAAAGTTGTTATGTTGAAGCAGATTTTCTTTTTATGGCTCGTGGTGATGAAGGATTAGAAATATTTGATATTTCTGATTTCCAAAATGTTGAAAGTGTCGGTTCATATAGATTAACCTCAGGCTCATTCGAAGAAATGATTGTAGAAAATGGCACCATTTATGCCGCTACCGGAAAGGGAGGATTAGTAATCCTCAAGTTTGACACTGATGGTGATGGTATTACAGATCCAGTTGAAAGAAAGTATTATTCAACTGATCCAACATTAGCAGATACGGATGATGATGGGTTAACTGATCCGCAAGAAATTTTCACTCATTATACTGATCCCATCAATAATGACACTGATGGTGATATGTTATTAGATGGTGATGAAATTGATCAAGAAACCGATCCATTTGATCCTGATTCAGATGATGATGGGTTAACTGATGGAGAAGAACTCTTGATACACGCAACGGATCCTTTAGATCCTGATTGTGATGATGATGGATTATTAGATGGTGAAGAGATAAATCACTCTCCTCAATTAGATCCTTTTGACTCTGACACAGATAATGATGGTCTCGATGATTATGAGGAAATTTATGACTATGGAACAAATCCTGCAATTGCTGATACAGATGGAGACGGCTTAGATGATGGTGAGGAATTAATCGAAGGAGATGATGGATACATTACCGATCCAACAAATCCAGACACAGACGGTGATACTTGGAGTGATGGGGAAGAATATAACTATGGAACGGATCCCCTTGATCCCACTGATCATCCCACTGATACATCAACCACACCAACAACTCCAACTTCACCAAGTTCTCCACCTGAAACAGGTAATGGAGCTTTAATTGGTGGCTTATTTGGTGTTTTATGCCTTTCTTCTTCTATCTTCTTGATAGGGTGGATAATTAAAAAACGAAAAAGCACATAACTTGCTTTTTCCTTTTTTTCATTTTTATTAACCCATTTTCCTTAAATAGCTTCTTTTTTTTCATAAAAATAATATATAATTATTTCTTTCTTTTTTATTTGATTTATATTGAAATATAATAAATACCCTATTCTTGAATATGATTCTAATAAAAAGGCATTAATTGAACCATCAATGTTTAATAAAAATAAAAAAAGCCCTGAAATTTGTATAATGCCATATTATCTACACGTGATAGAAAAATTAGTACATAAAGGTATTTTGAAAGAATTAATAAGAGAAACGTCTCAAGTTTCGCCACCATTACCACTTTATGAAATGAAACATAAGAATAAACGAATTGCTGTCATGACACCGGGTTTAGGAGCTCCTTTTGCTGTTGGAATGTTAGAATTTGCAATAGCAAATGGTTGCCAAAAATTCATTATTATTGGTTCATGTGGTGTACTAGATAAATCTATTAAAAGAGATCAAATAATTATCCCAAGCAGTGCTATTCGTGATGAGGGAACCTCTTATCATTATCTACCTCCGGCAAGAGAAATTGAACAAGAGAATGAAATGGTAGAATTACTAAAAAAATATTTAACAAAAAAATCAATTGCTTTTACTATAGGAAAAACATGGACTATTGATGCTTTTTATCGAGAAACTCCTCAAAAAATTAAGTTACGTAAAAAGGAAGGAGCTATAGCTGTTGAAATGGAAGCAGCAGCATTAATGTCAGTTGCGAAATTCCGAGAGGTAAAATTAGATTATCTTTTAGCTGCTGGTGACGATATTAGTGGCTTAAATTGGGAACATCGTCATTGGAATAAATCAAAGATTTTTTTTGAAAAGTTTTTTTGGCTAGCTGCTGATTTTTGTATTACTCTTTAGTTATCAATATAATTTGAAAATTCTTCATAGATTGTTATTAATTTCATACTTAAAGCCCTAGAAAAAAATATATACAATGTTTCTATTTTTCTTAAGTATATTATCTCATATATGGAAAATAATTATTACAACTATTACTAATTGTGATTTTATATGAAATTACTATTAACTGGTGCTTTTGGAAATGTTGGAGCCAGCACTCTTAAGGCTCTCTTAAGAAAAGGAAAACATGATATAACATGTTATGATCAAAAAACTTGGACAACATGGAAAAAATCAAGACAGTTCAGGAAAGATGTCAAAATTATATGGGGAGATATAAGGAATGCAAAAAAGGTGTCTAAAGCTGTTGCAAACCAAGATATTGTACTGCATATAGCAGCTGTTATCCCTCCTAAAGCAAATAAAAACAACAAATATACAATGGAAGTTAATTATGGGGGAACAAAAAATGTTGTTGATGCAATTCTTAATTCTTCTTCTAATCCCAAACTTCTCTATACTTCCTCTGTTGCGATTTATGGTGACATTCGTGAAAAGGACAGCCCTTTTGTAAATGAATCATGTCCACCTAATCCCAGTCCGGGAGATATTTATGCTCGTACTAAAATAAAAGCTGAAGAGTACATCCGGAAAAGCAATCTAATATGGTCAATTTTCAGATTAAGTTATATTCCCAATATAGAAACAATGAAACTTACACCACTCATGTTTCAAATGCCCTTAGATACACCTTTAGAATTTACCCATACAAGAGATTGCGGAATTGCTTTAGCAAATGCTATTGAACAAAAAGAAATCTGGAATAATGTTTGGAATCTAGGTGGTGGAGAAAAATGCCAACTTAGTTATAAAGAATTTCTTGAACGAATGCTACCTGCGATGGGACTTGAGATGTTACCAAAAGAAGCCTTTTCTACAAGCCTTTTTCATTGCTGTTATTATACAAAAACTGAATTAACGGATTCTTTAAATTATCAAAATAAGACAATAGAGGATTTAATATCAGAAATGGTATCAAACAATTCTATTAAACGATTCTTAGCTAAAATTTTCAAACCTTTAGTATTGAAGTTTATGTTATCAAAATCCCCTTATTACAAAAAAAAGAAAAAATCTTAAACTTTATCAAATAATC
>JAYEJY010000095.1:0-4340 GCA_034660795.1 Promethearchaeati archaeon
AAAAATATGAACGCAAATGCTGATAAAGAAATAAGAGAATTTGTGGAAAATGAATTTTATCTATTACATAAAAGGAATCCTAATAATGTTGAATTAAGTGTACTTTATTCAAAAATACTTGAACTACATATTCTACTTAGTTCTTCTTTAGAAAATGGTTGCAAACACATTTTAACATTATTATCTCGAGCAGAAGAATTAGTTGAGAAATATCCAGACCATTTTGAAATTATAAATAATTTTTCCTCCATTCTAGTAAACTCTATTCAAAAATTGAGTCAAGAGAAAAAAATCGATGAAATGATAAACCTTCTTGGCACATTAAAAGAATATTATCTAATTTTTGATAATCTTGATTTACTTGTTCAATTAGCCAATGTTTATCATACAATAATTAGAACCTATGGTTCCCTTAAGAAATATGAAAAACAGATATCATTTTTGAAAGAATTTAAAGAATGGATTGCGAATGATCAATTTGAAATTGAAATTCACATTTTTTATTGTAAAGCTTTGTTTTCGACCATTAAAACATTAGAAAGTCTAAATAAGATAGGACTCAGCGAATATTACCTTGATGAATTAGGGGAGATTGCGGATAATTTCCATGCCACAAATAATATACAAGAAAGTTATGCTAAAAGCTTATCTTTATCAATAAAGTGGCGTTTGGAATATAACGCAAATTCTGATATAATAATCAAAAAATTTAAGCAATTGTACGCTTTACAGAAGGAATTTTCAGAAAATGATGAAATTTTACTAGCTTATGCTAAAGCAATCCGTTTTATGCTAATTAATATTGATGTTCTTGACCTACCAGAATTAATTTCCACATTACTAGATAATCTGAAAACATTAGATGCTGAATACGCGGATAAACCAGTTATACAGAATGAGATTGCATTATCATATTCTGGCATAATATTATCAAACACCCTTATTTGGGATGATGTCATTAAGGATGAAATTCTTAAGGAATTTAATCACTTAATGGAACGAAATCCTGAAAATGAGAAGTTATTTGATATTTATCAAAATATTACGCCCTACTTGAAGAAAGGCAAATTTTCTTGAATTTTTATAGTTATCCTACTGGTGGAAAAAGATCATCACCTGGACCTCTCTTCGTACCTTTTGGTGTTTTTATGCGATTCATAGGATCAGGTGGTAATTTTTTATAACAATCCGAACAAACTAGTTTTGGTCCATCAGGAAAATGGTAAATGTGCATTTTTTCCCTCTCTTCAAGTTTTCCACAAACAGCACACTTTGCAAAATCTTTCATCATTATCTCATCACCTTATTGCATAGAAAAATAATCTCTAAAAAGCAATAAATTTTCAAATGGTTTTTACAAATTAAACAAATGTAGGGGTACTTTAATATTCTTGTTTAATTTTGAAATAAATTAATGGTGCTTTTTGAATGGTAGATTGGAAAAAAATACGAAATGATTTCCCCACCTTACAAAGAAAAATTGATGGCAAGAAAATAATTTATTTTGATTCTGCTTGTATGGCATTAAAACCTCAACAAGTAATTGATTCTATAATGTATTATTACAGTAATCTAGGCGCTTGTGGAGGTCGTTCAATACATAGTCTTGCCCAAGAAACCTCTGAATTACGTACAGATGCTCGTAGAAAGATAAAGAATCATATCAATGCAAAAAATACTTCTGAAATTATTTGGGTTAGAAATACAACCGAAGCAGTTAATCTTATTGCAAACGCTTTACCATTTGAAGAGGGAGATGAAATAATCTCAACAAACCTTGAACATCACAGTGGAATTCTTCCTTTTCATCGTCTAATTAAAAAGAAAGGTGTCCAATTAAAAATAGTGGAAGCAGATAAAGAAGGTCTCTTTGATATTGAAGATTTTGAAGAAACAATAACAGATAAAACACGTTTAATTTCGATTGTACACTGTTCAAATGTATCTGGAACCATTGCACCATTAAATGAGATAGTGAAAATTGCCCATGATCATAACGCCCTAGTTTTTTCTGATGATGCTCAATATTTCCCTCATAAAAAAATGGATGTTCAAAAATCAGATGTTGACTTTTCTGGAGTAAGTGTCCATAAAGCAATGGGTCCAACCGGCATTGGTTTCCTCTATGCAAAACAACATCTATTAGAAGAGATGGATTCATTTTTAGTTGGGGGGAGTACAATAAAAGATGTTCGTTATGAGAAAGGAGAAATATTTCCGGAATATTTACCACCACCACAAAAATTTGAAGCTGGATTAATGAATTATGCCGGGGAGATTGGAGCTGGCGCAGCTATTGATTATCTTAACTCAATTGGAATGGAAAATATTGAAAAATATGAACAACAATTGATTACGAAATTATTCAAAGTTTTAGAACCAATTAATGGTTTACGAATCATCGGTCCAACTGAGCCTTCACTAAAAAGTGGCTTAGTTTCATTTCGATTAAAAAACGCTGAAACCGCAACTGATATAGCACATTTTCTCGATTCGGATGTTGAAGAAGCAAAAATTATGATAAGATCTGGCGCTCATTGTGTCAATCCTTTTCATTATTATCTTGGGATTAAACCAAGTGAAGGAACAGCTAGAGCTTCATTATACATTTATAATAATGAAGAAGAAATTTCATTACTTGGTGAGAAATTACAAGAATTAGAGGGTATTATTAGCAGCTAATAATATTTAAAAACAAACCTCTTACAAGAAAAGCATCTAATAATAAGTTCATTTTGCTCCTAATAAATAGTAACTAAAAAATCTGATAAAACCAGAGCTGTAATTTTTCTAAGATTTAGCTATTCCATAAATTATATGGTTCTTGTTGATCGAAATTTTTTGGACTAAAAATTCTTCCTTTTTCGTTTTCGAGTGCTTTCTTAAAAGAACCATATTTCTGAATAATTTGGTCTTCTAAAGGTTTTGCAATTTTTACAGCTGTTTTTACATGATATGCGTTTATTCTATCTTCTCTATTAATGACAGCAATATCTCCTGCAACCTTAATTAACCCTGCTAATTCTCGTAAACGTAATGTTAAAGAGTTTTCTTCATCATCTACTCTTTTGGCAAGCAGTCTGGCTTGTTTAATAATCTCAAAAATCCCTTTACGATTCATTGGTGGGATTTTGTTATCCCGAGCTATTTCTTGCGCGATAAATTGAACCAATTTAGAACGATTAATATTATTATCAGGCATTGTTGTTTTAAGCAAAACCTCATATCCATCACCTTGAATCCTAGACCTTAATGGCGGCAAAATTTTTGGGAGATCTATTATATTACAAGCTGCTACTAGAATAAAATTACATGGAACTTCACCAACTCTCACAGATGCTCCAGAACTTTGAGGATTTCTTCCTACGATTGGAAAGTACTTATTTTGCATTGCAGTTAAAAGAGATCTTTGAAGTTTCCCAAGATGTGAAACTTCATCAACAAATAGGACACCCTCATGTGCTTCATGAATAGCTCCCGCCACAACTCGTTTATAAGGTGGTGTTCCTAACTTATGATGGCCCCCATAAGGATCATGTAAACAATCACCTAATAGTTCTGTTTCACTTGCACCTGTTGCATGTACAAATAATGACCTTCTGAGTGGGACAAGAACTTTCATAGGTTTCGGCCCTTGTTTTGATTGGGATAATTGTATAGCTTTTTCATCGTAAACTCTTATGTAATTCCCAGCTTCTTCGAATAATAATATCTCTTCACGGCCATCCGGTAATCTAACTGTCTTTGATACTTTTGTCCCATCAGCTGACTTAGCAGTAAAAGGGGATAACGATAACAAATCTCCAAAACGTGACGGTGTTTTCTTCTTTTTTAATTGTTCACAATGTGGGCATTTCCGTGTTTCTGGAATAGAGAATTTTTTACAATGTTCACAACCATATCCAAGTTTAACTGCTACATCAAAAGGAGCTTTGGGGGGTGGTATAAGTTTTCCATATTGGCTAGAATTTGTATTTTGGTGTTTCCTTTGTTTTATCTCATGTAATTGTTTATTTTCACAAAAAGGTCTTTCGGGATTTTCAGGATTATGTACTATCCAAATTTCTTCTGACGGTTTTCCTAGATGAAAAGAAAGAGCTTGTGCAATCATTGATTTTCCAATCCCTGGAGGGCCAATAAGAAGTAGATTCCGTCTTTGTGCAGCTGCTATGCGCGCAATTTTTACCGCATAATCTTGACCAATAATTCTTTTAAGTGGATCATTAGGTATAATTACATCTAAGGTGTCATCTATATCACGCATTCTATTTGAAGTAATATCATCATCTGTGGAATCGTAACAATTGAGAGTACTTGTATCTAATCTTGTCTCTAGTTCC
>JAYEJY010000096.1:0-4336 GCA_034660795.1 Promethearchaeati archaeon
AAAGTTCCTTATTTTCTAGCTTATTTCTATGCTTGGTTAAAGGAATTATTTACTCCTCCCTCTAAAGAAGTTTTAATTACTAGAACTCGAGTTAAACGATATGGTAGTTATCGACTTGTAAATATCAGTAAAATTCAAGAACAATTACAATGGCATCCCCAATTTACAAATCCATTTGAATCTATATCTAATTCTGTTGAATGGCTCAAAGATAATGGTTATTTATCAATTCCATAATTCAACCGAATTAACTGAATCATATAAAACTAATAGTTATATAATTAATTGGTTGGAAATGAAAACAGGGTTTAGAATGGAAGCGAATAATCGAATTGTTATTGTAATTGATTTTGGTGGTCAATATACCCATCTTATAGCCAGAAGAATACGGGAATTAGGTATTCATTCAGAAATTTTATCATGGGATGTAAATGTTGAACTGTTAAGAGAAAAAAATATTGGTGCTGTTATTTTTTCAGGTGGACCTTTTAGTGTTTATAATCAAGCTGCTCCACAATTAACAGAAGCAGTTATGGAATTTTTTATTACTAAAAAAATACCTGTTTTGGGTTTGTGTTATGGACATCAATTTCTAGCTCATTATTTTGGTGGCGGAGTTTCAAAAGGAGAACAAAAAGAATATGGTCATACTGAAATAGAAATCATTGATTTTACTCGTCTATTCAAAGGATTAGAAAATAAAAGTAGTGTTTGGATGAGCCATGGAGATAAAGTTTCTATTCTTCCTAAAAATTTCGTAAAGACAGCTTCGAGTAAAAATTGTTCTATCGCAGCAATGGCTCATAAAAATCTTAAAATATTTGGTTTGCAATTTCATCCAGAGGTGATTCATACTAAAGAGGGAAAAAACATTCTTAGAAATTTTCTATTTTCTATTAGTTCTCTCGAAAAAAATTGGAGTATGAAAAATTATATTGAAGAACAGGTTATTAATTTACGAAAAATTATAGGAAATAAAAGAGTCATCATGGGTGTTAGTGGTGGTGTTGATTCATTGGTTGCAGCAACACTTTTACATAAAAGCATTGGTGAACGATTATTTTGTATTTTTGTAGATCATGGATTAATGCGAAAAAAAGAACCTGAACAAGTTGAGAGGATATTTAAAGATATATTACAATTCAAACATTTTCATCGTATTAATGTTCAAGAGGAATTTTTAGAAGCCTTAAATGGTATATCTGATCCTGAAGAAAAACGAAAAATAATTGCTCATAAATTCATTGAAATATTTGAACGAGTTGAAAAGCAATTAGAAAAAAAATATGGTTCATTTGGCTTTTTAGGACAAGGTACTATCTATCCTGATCGAATTGAATCAGCACAGCCCTCTAAAACTGCTGCAAAAATCAAGAGTCATCATAATGTTACTTTACCTGAAAAAATGTCATTAGAAGTTATCGAACCATTAAAAGATTTATATAAAGATGAAGTCAGAATAGTTGGTCGTTTACTTAATTTACCTGATGAATTGATAACACGCCATCCTTTCCCTGGTCCTGGTCTAGCTGTGAGAATTTTGGGAAAGATTACAAAAGAAAAATTACAAACCTTAAAAGAAGCCGATGATATTTTCATTCAAGAATTAAAAGAACGTGGAGAATACAATAATTATTGGCAAAGTTTAGCAATTCTTTTACCAGTTAAATCAGTTGGGGTAATGGGAGATGAACGAACATATGAATGGACAATTGTATTACGATCAGTCGATTCCGTTGATGCTATGACCGCTGATTGGTCGAGAATTCCTTATGAAACATTAGCAGCTATTTCCAATAAAATAGTTAATTCGGTAAAAAAAGTGAATCGAGTGGTTTTTGATATTACTTCTAAACCACCCGGTACCATTGAATGGGAATAGCTTATTCCTTCTTTTCTATTAATCCAAGTTTTGTTGTTACTTTAACTAAGAGATAAATAACAAAAGCAATGATAATGAAGGTTACAACTGAAGAAATGAAACTACCTATCATAAATACTGAAACTTTGTAGGCTTCAAAACTTTCTAATTGTTTTAAACCTGGTATAAAAAGAAAAATAGGTAGAATGATATCATTTACTAAAGAATTTACTACTATTTTAACGTATTCTGCCATTATAAAGGCAACAGCTAATCCGATGACTTGATACTGTTTCAAAAATTCAACAAAATCTTTGAAAAATCCTGTAAGTTTTGCTTTTCTTGAAACTTCTTTTTCTTCTTCTGGTATTACTTCTTCAGCTTTTTCTTCTTCCTCTCGTTGCATTTTCTCAAATTGTTCTCTTATGGATTGTAATTCAATTAATATTTTTTCGTCTGTTGATTTTTCAGACATTTATTTCATCACCTTTTATATTATCTAACCTTCTTTTTGGAAACTGATAAACTTTATTCATGTTATTTAGTGAAAGCAAATTTCTATGGAAAAAATTAAACAATAAGGTTACCTCAAATAAATAGGATACAATATGGTTCTCGTAAAAATTTCTCAAAAAAATCATCGAAAAAGAATTGAACGTTTACGACAATATCTTCAAGAAAATGATTTGAAAGGAATGATCCTTTTTAATCCCAACAGCTTATTCTATTTAGTTGGTTTTCATCATATTCCAACAGAGAGACCTATCGCTTTAGTTGTCCCAACAGATGGGGATATAGCTATGTTTGTTCCTCATCTCGAGATAAATCACGTAAATGATACAGCTCCCTTAGTGAAAGATGTATTTCATTATTTTGAATATCCGGATACAACTCATCCAATGAAGATTTTTGCAAAAGAATTACAAGAAAGAAATCTCGCTGATAAACCTTTGGCTGCTGATTCAGGTAGTGCTCCTGGGCGATGGGGTTATCAAGGACCAAAACTTGAAGAAGTTTTGCCTGATGCAGAGATTGAAATTGTAAATGAATTAATAATGGATATGCGAATTATAAAAGACGATGAAGAAATTCAACTTATTAAAGAAAGCTGCAAATGGGGTAATCTTGCTCATCAACTTCTCCAGGAATATACTGAAGTTGGACGATCTGAAATAGAGGTTGTTAATCAAGCATCGGCTGAAGCATCACAAATGATGATAAAAGCATTAGGTCCTATTTTCATTCCTTATGGTGGTAGTTCCTCCGCTCATGCTGGATATCGTGGACAAATAGGTAAAGGTTCAGCAATTCCTCATGCAACTACAGGTAATATTTTCTTCAAAAAGGGAGATACTTTAGTCACAGGCGCAAGCTCTAATGTTGGTGGTTATCGAAGTGAACTAGAAAGAACAATGTTTATGGGAGAACCATCAAAAAAACAAGAAAAATATTTCAATATTATGTTAAAAGCCCAAAACGCTGCTCTTGAAACATTTGGCCCTGATGTAGAAATGGCAGCTGTTGATCGTGCAGCACGAAAGGTCTTCAAAGATGAGGGTGTTATGGATTATGTCCAACACCATACAGGACATGCAATTGGTCTTGAGGGACATGAAAGACCCTTTCTAGATCGTGGTTGGGAAGGAAAAATGGAACCAGGAATGGTATTTACTTGTGAGCCTGGTATATACCTTTATGATTTTGCTGGTTTCAGACATTCAGATACAGTACTAATAACAGAAGCTGGTAGTGAATTATTAACTTATTATCCCCGAGAAATAGATGATTTAATCATCTATTCTTGATTATTTTTTTATGCTTTTTGAGTTATTAATAAACCAATAATAATCAATCCAGCTCCGATATAGAAAAATTTGTTCAATGTTTCATTAAGGAATAATACAGCTAATAATGTAGCGATTATGGGAATCAAAAATTGAAAAACACTTAATTTTTGTACTGGTGTTTTCCCGATAACATATAACCATAAAGTAAATGCAATAGCAGTAGGAATGATCCCCATAAATAATAAAAGACAGGTAGAAACCCAATTCAGATTTTGGGGGAAACCTCCCTCAAAAATAACCATCGCAATACATAATATGATTGTACTAACAATAATACTCCATGTAGTACATATTACTGGGTCTTCTTTTTTAAGAAATCTTTTAATATAAATTGAATATACAGCCCAAGCAAAACCCGAAAGAAAAGCCATTATATTCCCTAAAAATAATTGACTGGCAAAAAGATTTCCAATTTCATCGATAGGAACAGCTATTAAGAAAACACCACCAATTGAAACGATTACACCAATAAATCCCCACCATTGATGTTCTTCTTTTAGTATTAGGAAAGCTAATAGATAGGTAATAATAGGGTTGACATTTAGAAGAAATGATGATGCTGAAGCTGTAGTAAATTTAACCGAATACATTTGTAAGAGAAGAAATGTTGAAAGAATGATTCCTGTAA
>JAYEJY010000097.1:0-4331 GCA_034660795.1 Promethearchaeati archaeon
CTAGAAATAAGGCGGGGATTAAAGGAACCAATGGAATATAAACGAAGGGAAAATATAGACCTCTATGTTTAAAATATAGATATTTGAAAACTAACGGAGAGAGAATAATAAAAAGAAAACTTACAAGATCTAATAGTACTACTATATATCCAAAAGTATTAGTTTCTTTGAAATTTGTGCTATTTTGAGATTTTAGAGAGAAATTAGCTTTTTTACCTTCTCTCTTTTTTCGATTTTGATATTTTTGAAAAGCTATTGTTTTAGATGCTTTTTTCTTTTTACTTTTATTGCTGAATGATATACCACATGTTTGACAAAAATTAGAATTTGGTTCTAATATCGAACCACAATGAGGACATTGTAAACGTATTTTTTGGTCCTTATCCCTTTTTAAACTCCCGAGTATATATAACTTCTTAAAATGATTATTTAAAGATTAATTTAATTTAGCCAAAAGTTCTTATAAAACAAGTGATTTTTATCCGTTTATTTATTAGAGAAAATGCTTGATAAGCATATAAGAAATATCTAAAGTTTATTAATCAGTTCTAACATGTGGGAAATAATCTGCTAAAAATGAATTAATCTAAGAGAGAAAGTTGTTTGTTATGCCGAAAAAATTGACCGTGAGACATCTTGAACGTTGCACAGGGTGTCTCTGTTGTGTGATGGCTTGTGCTCGAGAAAGGTTCAATACACTATCTATAGACCAATCAGCAATAGCTGTAAAATCTGCAGGACAAACAGCATATTATGGAATAATTGTATGTCGTGGCTGTAAAGACCCGGTGTGTTTACGTGCATGTCCAACAGGGGCATTACGAAAACGAAAAGGTGGAGGCGTTATTTTAGACCCTGAAAAATGTGATTCCTGTGGTTTATGTGCTGAAGCCTGTATTATTGGAGCTATAAAACTTGATCCAAAAAGTGGCAAACCAATTATCTGTATTCATTGTGGCAGATGTGTTGAATTTTGTCCACATGATATTCTTGAAATGGAGGAAATTAAGGAATGAGGATTATTGATATAAATTTATCAAATCGACAAATTGAAGTTATCAAAGAAGAGAAATATAGCCACTATATTGGAGGTGTTGCATTAGCAACGGAAATATTTACTGAAAAATGTTCACCAAAATGTGATCCTCTCTCAAAAGATAATTATATTGTCTTTGCCAACGGGCCTTTAACAGCAGCTTTTCCGACAGCATCAAAATTAGTTGCGATGTTTAAATCACCAGTAAGTAATGAATTAGGCGAGAGTTATGCCGGAGGAAGAATGGCTTCTGCATTACGGTTTGCCGGTTATGATGGTATTATTATTCATGGAAAAGCTTCTCACCCGACTTATATTGCCATTCATGATGATAGAATTGCGATTAAAAATGCTGAACTCTTATGGGATCTTCGCAGTGTGTTCGTAATAGGACGAATTTTACGAGACGCAGAACCTCAAGGACCCGGTAGAAGAAGCTTCGTAAGAAGCGGGAAAGCTGGTGACCGACTGATTAAATATGCCAATATCAATGTAGACAATTATAGACACTTCGGAAGATTAGGATTAGGAGCAGTATTTGGTGCAAAAAACCTGAAAGCAATAGTCATTGAAGGGACACAAGACATTTCTTTCGAAAATATGAAAGCTTACAAAAAAGCTTATCGAGACGTTTATGACCATTTGAAAGTTAGCGATGATATGGATAAATACCATATTCTTGGAACATCGGCAGGAATAAAAAGTATAAATGATTATGGAGGATTGCCAACTAGAAATTTTAGTCAAACTAAGTTTGAATATGCAGAAAACATCTCCGGGAAATTTTTCGCAGAAAATTTACTACTTCGTAAAATTGCATGTTCCCAATGCCCTGTTGGCTGTATACATGTTGCATATTTGCGTGTACCCTATAAAGAGGAAGAATTTGATGTTGAAACTACTTTTGTACCATATGATTATGAATTGATTTATTCCATGGGGTCAAATCTTGGCATTAAAACAGCAAAAGAAGTATTACGACTTATTGAAATAACAGATCGAAATGCTTTTGATATAATTTCTTTGGGTGGTATTTTAGCCTGGGCAACAGATGCTTTCCAAAATGGACTCATTACAACTGAGGATACCTTAGGCATTGAATTTGAATTTGGTAATACACTTCATTATCTCAATGCAATTCAATATATTGTAGATAGAGAAAATGAGTTTTATTACACTTTAGGGGAAGGCTTAGAAGCATGTGTTAAAAAATACGGGGGAAGGGAATTTGCAATTACTATTGGAGGGCAAACACCAGCTGGATACTTTACAGGTCCTGCAAGTATCATAGGTCATATGATTGGTCAAAGACATTCCCATCTGTGTAATGGTGGTTATAGTATTGACCAAAAAACAGTTAAAAAAACACCATCACCTAATGAAATTGTAGATCAATTGATGACCGAAGAGAAGTGGAGACAAATACTAAACTCATTAGTAATTTGTTTATTTGCTCGGAAAGTCTATACTATGAAACGGACACTGCAATGTCTTAGTGCAGTAGGTATTAAAAAAACAGAAGAGCAATTATTACAATTAGCAGAAGAAACATTTGCCAAGAAAAATGAATGGAAAAAAGCCGCCGGACAAACTTTATCGGAAAAAAGTTTAGCAAATAGACTCTTTAAGGTCAAAACACCACATGGCTATCTTCAACCAGAGTACATTCGTAAAGCATTAAAATATTATTCTAAAAAAACTAAAATGCCAATTGAGTAATGATTTATTTAGGAAGTTTAGAATTTCTTCGCGATTCGGAAGCCGGTTTCCCTTCAATACCCCAATGGCTTTTTGGGATTTCATGAATTAATACTTCCACAGCTTGTTTTGGGATATTCATATCGGTAAAAACATCAGTAATACCTTCAATTACTTTTTTGATATTTTCTTCGGTAAATCCTGACCATAAATGTACATGAATAACTGGCAATTTATCACAACCTAATGATGATATTGCATATTGAATTTTTAAATTTATCAATGTAATTAACCCCTATTGCTTATGAAAATTACTTTTTTCTCAATAATTCTTTTATTCTCATAATGTGTGAATTTTTTTGATAGTAATGATAGATGATGAAAATTTCAAAGATAAACCATTTGAAGAAAAAATTAGAATTCTAAACCAAATGACTGAGAAACAATTAAGTGATAGTATTGAACAGTTAAAGTATATTTGCAAGGATTATTGTGGGAAATGTCCTACATATCAGGAAACTGGGGAGACAGAATTAGCATTTTGTACTATTGGTAAAAGTAAAAAAATAAAAGAAAAGAAAATGTGTCTTTGTAAAAAGTGTCCAGTATATAAAATGATGAGTTTTAGATGGAAGTATTATTGTATGGAAGGGAGTGCTATAGAATGCTCAAAAAGAAATAAATAAAATCTTCTTATACTATAAAATATTGGTTGTTATTTTAAAGGTGATGATATATGGAATTAAAAAGAAAAAGAAGATTATCAATAATTTTTATTATATTAACATCACTAATATTAGTTTTAGGAATTACAGGTGTAATTATTGGAGTATATTTGGCAATGGACTATAAAACTGGATTACTCTGGGCTTCATTTGCAGGTATTTTACCTTTATCAGTTATATTAGGAATAATCGCTTTAATATTTGATATTTCGTATAGAAAAGAAAAAAGAGAAAATGAAGAATTAATAGTAGATTGAAATAATACTAAAAATGAATTAAATACTATTTTTTATAATTGGATTATTATTCACGAATCATTTGAGCACCGCATTTTGGGCATTTCTGTTGGTAACAAGGAACACCGACATAGTGATCAGTTTTCGCTCCGCATTTAGGACAGACACATTGCCCACCAGGACCAGCTGCTTGTGGTCCACCTTTTCTTCCTCTACCGCCGGATTCGTTTCTTTTGGACATGCTTTCACCTTCTATATGATTTCTAAGTATGTATACATAGTTATACTTGTATTCTTTTATAATTTCTCGCATAAATAAATATAACCTAAATTAGATTATGAAAACATAATATTATAATTTTTAAAAAATCTGCAAAACTTATTTTTCTAATACAGTTTTATTATATTCGAGAGTCTGAAAATCTAATATCTGGAGAACTGTTTTAATGGAGAGATTGATGAACGTATAACTTAGAACAATTATATAGGTAGTTTGATAATCCCAATAACGTTCAATAAACAATGTAGGAAGTCCATTGAACCCCATAAAAAATTCGATAAGGATTATACCATTTATTATTACATTATATCTCATTAACATTTGCTGAATAATAATCTTAAAAACACGAAACCATA
>JAYEJY010000098.1:0-4283 GCA_034660795.1 Promethearchaeati archaeon
GCATTTAAGGAAGTTTGTTATGACAAAGTTTTAGTTGTTCCGGTTGATATGCCTAATCTTACAAGAGAGATTCTTCAAGCATTAATCAAAGAATTAGATAATAGCTGGTTTGTAGCACCTTATTCTTCTTCTTTAAGAAAGGTTGAACCTTTAGTATATGCCTTTAAAGCTGATCATTTTATTCATCATTCAGAGTTATTGTCTGCTATTCACACAACTCGAGCAGATGATATACATCGTATTTTTGAACATTGTACATTTTTAGCATTTACAAAACAAATTGAAGATTATCTGCCAAAAATATTTGAAAACATTAACACTTTAGAAGACTTGAGAAATTTTTCAAAAATCAAAATTCCCACTAACTCCTCTATATATAATAAAACTAATAGTATTATAATACAAAAAGAACGAGATTTAGACTTATTATCTTCTCTTATAAAATTATTTTCAAAAATGGATTCGCCTTTTTCCTCTAAAACAATATCTCATAAACATATTGTTAAGATAGTTGACCTACTTGTTAGAAAAAAGTATTTCTTATATGCAATCAAATTACTGCAAAAATATTATATGATGTGTATAGACGTAAATAACTCTGAGAAAAATAATCAAAAGAAAAGGAAATCAATATTACAAAAGCTTTTTTCCATAACCTCAACTGAACAACAATATTGGGAAAAAAAACATAATGAATTATTAGCTTATCACACGATTATGGATTTAATATCTTTTTGTCAAAAATATAACTCTGTAAAGAATGAATCTCTTCAGAAACTTCTTACCTTTAAAAGAGTTTATGAAGAAAGGCTTAATTTAAATAAAAAACCCTATAAAACAAAAAGCATTGAAAATTTGCTTTCGAATAGATTACCCAGCTTATTACCTGAGATACATTCAGTTTTACAGAAGGCTGAAATTACCTTTAATAAAAAATCACCGGTTTATGAAACAGACTTTTTATGGAATCATACTTTTCGGGTTGCTAAAATAGCTTATTTTCTTGCTCAGAGAGAAGGAATAGATCCTCTTATTCCAACTCTAAGTGCTTTATTTCATGATACGGGAAAATTTGTTTTAGGAGACTATCATAAAAATGATGTCCCAGAAGAGACTTACTCTGCATCTATTGCTAAAAAGCTCTTAGAAAAACATAATTTCGCACCAAAAAAAATTGAAGAAATTACTAGAATTTTATCTTTGCTTTACAGAGATGATGTAGAATTACCTCATATTGCGAAAATTGTTTTAGATGCTGATCGTTTAGATAAATTAGGTGCATTAGGAATTGCTAATTTCTTTACTAAAGGAGCATTACGAGGGCAATCACTCAATGAATTATTATTAAATTCATTGAGTAAAGAGCTTAGTTATTCTTATACTGCACCAAAAACAATGCAAACAAAAACTGGGCGTGAGATCGCAAAGATACGAAAAGAAAGAACAATTGAATTTTATCGACAATTACTAGAAGAATTGAGTTTTTTTGGAATTAAGAAATATATAATTCGGAAAATTCCATATAAAAATACCCATCTTCTTATTTTAATTCCCGAAAGTTGTCATCGATGTCAAGGTAATTTTTCTCTACAATTATCTACTAAAGAGGGTATTAAATGTCAAAAGATAATTGCTACTTTTAAGTGCACATCTTGCGATGAAAAATTCGAGGTTGCTTTTTGTTCGCCTGTAATTATTGAGTAATTTAAAATCAGGGGAAAAATTGGTCAATTGTTTGATCAAGTGGATTTTTATGAATTTTTGGTTGTTGTTTTCCTTGTAGAGGATTTACTTCTAGAAGTTTTTTTCGACGATAACTAATAATGAGTTTATGTTTATTTATTTGTAATTTTGCACAAGCAAATTTTATATTACAACCTTTTACGCCATAGTATTCCTTAGTATTTACATCATATCTTAAAAAACGCTTTGGATTATGACAAGAACAAATTTCAATATAATCGGAATCATTTTTTCCAGAAGAATAACGTTTGAGTGAAGTATCCCAATTTGGCATCTTAATTTACACGCGCTCAATTAATCTTTAAAGATGAAAAATATTAATAAATTCTTTGTTGATGGTTTCAGGTTTTTTCAAAAACTTCTGCACGAGTATCTTTTAATTCTTTTATTTCTTTAGTTTTTACTCGTTTTTCTTGCTGTTTGAGAAAAGCTTTCAGATATTGACCTGTTATAGATTTCTTGCTTTTCATTATATCTTCTGGTGTTCCTTCTATCACAACTTCCCCACCAGCTTCTCCTCCTTCAGGTCCTAAATCAATTACCCAGTCTGCTGATTTTATCACATTTAGATTATGTTCTATAATTATTACACTGTTACCTTGCTCAATTAATCGATTTAATATTTGTAAAAGTTTATCGATATCATAAGCTGATAACCCAACGGTAGGTTCATCTAGAATATAGAGAGTTCTTGAAGTTTGAGGACGGCATAATTCCGATGCTAGTTTCACTCTCTGTGCTTCTCCTCCACTAAGGGTAGATGCTGATTGTCCTAGTTGCATATAACCAATACCTACATCAACCATTATTTGGAGTATTTCCGCAATTTTCGGTTGATTAGAAAAGAATTGTAATGCATCATTTACCGTCATTTCTAAAACATCTGCTATACTTTTTCCTTTGAATTTTACTTTAAGTGTTTCTCGATTATACCTTTTCCCTTTGCATTCTTCACAAGTAATTTCTACATTACTGAGAAACAACATCTCAATTTCTTTTGTTCCTTTTCCTTTGCAAACTGAACATCTTCCTTCTGAATTATTAAATGAGTAACGAGAAATTGTGTATCCACGTAGTTGTGATTCTGGGAGGTTTGCATACAATTCTCTAATATGATCAAACACACCAGTATAGGTTGCTGGATTGGAACGTGATGATCTACCTATCGGATTTTGATTAATGAGTATAACTTTGTCTAAATTTTCTAAACCGTCAATTTTCGTATATTTACCAGGCAATGTTTTTGCTCTATGGTATTCTTTTGCTAGGATACGATAAAGAACTTCAATAACAAGGGAGCTTTTACCTGATCCACTAACACCTGATACACATGTTAATATCCCTAAAGGAAATTCCACATTGATATTCTTAAGATTATTATGCTGAACTCCTTCTAAAAGCAAAGATCCTTTTTTTCTTCTTCTGGTCTTGGGTAGAGGAATTGTTAATTCACCATTTAGATATTTAGCGGTAATGGATTTGCTATTTTCTAATAATTCTTTAAAAGATCCTGTTGAAACTACTTCTCCTCCTTTGACACCAGCTCCTGGACCTAAATCAATAATGTTATCAGCATTGCGTATTGTATTCTCATCATGTTCAATTATAACAACTGTATTTCCAAGGTCACGTAGTTCTTCTAATGTTTTTATCAATCGATCAATATCTCGGGCGTGTAATCCAATACTTGGCTCATTAAGAACATAAAGTACTCCCACTAATTTATTCCCTATTTGTGTAGCCAGACGAATTCTTTGAGCTTCACCTCCCGAGAGTGTAGTTGCTTCTCTATTTAAAGTAAGATAATCTAAGCCAACATTTTTCAAAAATTGAAGACGTGTTGTTATTTCTTCAATTATTCTATCTGCAACAATTTTTTTGCTTCCACCAAATGATAAATTAGTAAAAAATTCATATGCTTCTTTAATGGAGCATTCAAGTATTTGTTCTAAATTCAGTCCTCCAACACGTACCGCTAAAGAAGTTGGTTTTAATCGAGCACCTTTACATACCGGACATTGTTGTATTTTTGTGTATTTCTCCATCTTTCTGATGAAATAAAGGGAAGTTGTTTTTCGTAGCCATTCTTGATATTGTTGAATTAATCCTTTGAATTTTATATCTTTAGTATAGGTATATGAATAATTTTTACGGCTTACATCACGTTGATATCTTAATTTTTTTTGTGTCCCATACAAGAGTATATTCATTTGTTCTTCTGTAAATTTCTCTAAAGGTGTATCTAATTTGAAATCAAATTTTTTTCCAACAGATTCTAATAATGAAAGAACGTGATTACTGGACCTTGAGATGGGTCCAATAGCTCCTTCAATTATTGATAATTTTTTATCAACAATTAGTGCTTCTGGATCTATTGTTTTAATTATTCCTAATCCATCACATTTTACACAAGCGCCGATATGAGAATTAAATGAAAACATTTTTGGAGGTATTTTTTCAGGTAAGGATATCCCGTGTTTAAAACACTCCCGTTTTGTGCTGAAAATTTTAGAAATTCCATTAGTCGCAATTTTAACAAC
>JAYEJY010000099.1:0-4266 GCA_034660795.1 Promethearchaeati archaeon
CGTTGATAAGTTATATACCAATACATTTTTGCTGCAAAAAATGAACGAGATTTACTTTGTTTAATTTTTGTCATTAACAATGGTTTTGGTTTTTTTGTTTTAGGGAAATATCTACGTAAATAAATAAACGCTATAATGGGGAAAAATGGTGCTAGTAGTGGAAACATTGTAAGAGAATCAATTATCCGTAGATACATTCGCATATAACTAAAAGGATCGATTATACTCAATCCAGCTTGACCTTCTGCTATTGATAAATGCGATTCATCAAAATAAATCGTTTTAGTATTATTTATATCCAACCAATTAAACAAATTAGAAGCAAATTGAGCATTATCATATTGTGTCATAGTTATCAATTCATTAATGAAAATGCTAGGGTCTGAACAAAGAATAATGTTACCTAAACCAACCGTACTTGCAGGTAAAGGAAGAAGAACGGAAAAAGATATACCTCCCCATTCATCATCATCAGGATAAAAATCGCCCGATTTGGCTTTATCTACATCTTTTTCTAACCAGCTTTTATCGGTACTTATAGCTAAACCCGATGGTATAGGAGAACCACTATATGTGAAGGTGGGAACCCATTTTTTTGTTTCAGTTGCATTATCATATACTAAAAAAGACAAAGCTGAGGGGAAACTAGTAACAACGCTATTTACACCAGTCATTGTGGGTAAACTACTATCAGTATAAAAATTTCGTAGAACAGGCATTACTGGACTTCGATGGTTAGATTGAGAATCCATTAGTAAAGAATTATTTATTTTAAAACCCCTTAGGGGAATATTTATTGTTTCGTTTGGACTGATTTGTGCGGATATTTGGTCTAGAAAAGGTGCTAGAACGGTATTCAAAGTTACTAAAATGTCGTTTGCACTTCCAAAATCATCTGCAAGTAATACACTTCCACCACGTGCAAGAAAATAGCCTAATGCAGCTGTTTCAGTAGGATCATAAAAAATTGTTGGACCCATTATAACCAATGTACCTAGATCATCCACTCTTGTAAGACTATTTAATGTAGAAAGAATTGGTTGAATTGAATAGCCTTCACTTTCAAGGTTTTCTTTTAGAACACTAGTACCATCCCAACCCGTATTATACATTGAAAATTGTCGAGTACCTTCTTGACCTATATGAGTCAATGATAAAATCATTGGTATTAAAAAGATGATAAATAAAATAGCAAGAAAGAAACTATTCTTATCAAATTTTTTCTTAGCCAAGATATACACTCCATTATTTACTTTGTTCTTCAATAGCTAACTTAATATTATGAAATGCTTGTCGTGCCAATTTATAATTAGCTTGCTGTATCTTATGATCACTATATTTTGCTTCTTCATATTTCATAATAAGCATTGTAACATCTCGTACAGGAATATATTGAATTTTTGCAACTTTTCGTGCTAATTCTCGTGGGGAGTGAGTTTGTACATTTTTAATTCCTAGTCGTGTAGCACATAAAAATTCGAATGCTTGATAGCTGACTAAGATAGCTTGACGATAATCTTTAGCGTTTTCTGCCTCATCCATTTTTTCAATGAGTGTTTCTAGATCTATTTTCTGAGTAGCTTTTTTTGCATCTTTTTGACGCTTTCCTTTAAGAAAACGCCCGAAAGCAAACACAACTGCACCAATTAAGAGTGCGCTGACAATTCCAATTGTTATATAAATCATAATTTTTCCAAACATTTGAGTACCTCCATTGGTAGGAGTAGTTGTATCTGGGGGTGCTGTGGGAGTAGGTTCTGGATAATCTTGAAACCGAATAGAGAAATTGAAATTATTCTCCTCATCAAAATATAATGAAACATCATAAGTCCCCGCTATTATACCTTCTGTTCCGGTAATGATATGTGAAATATTACCATTAGAAATTATTTTTGTAGTATTTGAGTTTCCAAAAAAGAGTTTCATATCACGGTTGTTAATATATCGATTAAATTGATCACGTATGATGCAACTTAATGTAAAAGTTGAATTTGTATATATTGTATTACCTTGTAATGTAGTTACCGTCGCATCTTCTGAGATTTGTGTATTATTTAAATATGTTTCAAAGGATAGCGAATGAAAAACTTGAATACTAAATGAATCATTAGAAGCAGTATGAAAAATTGTACTTTCAGCTTCAAGATAGACGGTGCCATTTTGAGTACTAGTATTTATTGTAATTGGGAGAGTCAAATTAAAATAAAAATTTCCACTAGTTGTTGTATTTGTACTAAGAAGAGGGCCGAAATCTTCCCAGCGAGCTCTTACTAAAACATTTGCTAATGGATTGCCGTTATAAATATCTTCTAATCTTCCAGATATAGCAAGAATTTCTCCCGGCATTACCATTAAAGAAGTAGTTAAGCTTGTCCCATTCGCTTGTATAGAAGAAATATTAGAATTACCTAATATCGTTATTTTAACAGAATTACTTTGAGCTATAATACTTTCTCCACTTCCAACATCTATCCATACAATATTTTCACCTACTTGAAGATATGAACCCGCAAGAGCAAAAGTTGTAGTAAAATTCCCATCTGCATCAGAAATAATACTTTGTTGAATATATGTAGAACTTGTTATATTTTCATTATGAACATAAATATCCAAATTAATTGTTGTATAGAAAGGATTATCATCCTCATCAGTGATTGTTCCACTTACTGTTAAGTTTGTTTCCTCTCGTTGGATTTTTGGGTTGTCCCCAGGACCAGGTGGAACCGGATCATCTATTGAAAAAATGATGCTCGCGCCATCATATACCTCAATTATGAGAGAATTATTAGCCCATTTAGCTGCATTTGAACCTACTTGGGAACCTGATGATATATCACCTACAATATAAGAATATCCAATAGTTGAAACATTAAAAGAGGCTGCAAGAGCATAATAACCTATAATTGTTCCATCGGGTACATAAAAAGTTTCATTTGTAAAACCAGAAGAAATTATTGAACTACGATTCGATCCTAACCAAGTATAAACCATTTCTTCTCCATCTGCTAAGGTAACAATGGTATCATTATCCATCCGGAGAACTGCCACAGCATAAAAATATTCCTTGACTCGGACTAATGTAGAATTAACTTGTATTATCATGTTTATAGTGGCATAACATTCGATAAAATTAGTTGTATATGTGCCCTCGGTTATACCTTTTATAGGATTAGCTGGGACAACAGTATACACAGTTACATTCCCTATTGATTTAGAATGACTGGAATCCACAGCAGTAATTGAAAAATAACCTTCAGAGTTTGTTAGACCACTTCCTACTAAATAAGCATCTTCTAAAGCTTCACGATCAGTTTCAAATTCTCCCCAAGTGAAATGCTCCCAAAAAACAAGAACTTCTATATCAGGAATTCCTGAACCTGTTAAATTATCAGTTAAACGGCCAGTTACAAGAAAACTCTGGCCTCGTACAATAACTGAGCGATCAATATCTTTCAAATTATGAGATGGGGTATTATGGGAGGATTGTTTCTTAGTTGGTTTCACTTGTATATTTGATATTAAATAAGGTTGATATTCCCTAATGGAATCTTTTTCAATGGTTTCTTCAATAAGTACTTTATTATTTGAATCGATAAAGCTACAAGAGACTAATAGGACAAGAGGAGAAGCTATTATAAGCATAAGTAGAAGACTAGTGAAAAAACGCTGGGAGTATATCTGACGTAAATACAGTTTGGATTCCACCAAAAGAATCTTTAAAATTATTTTTTGTTTATCATTTTTATTTATATCTAAATTGGAAGAACATCAAATAAATACTTTAGTAATGGTACAGTTGAATCAAGATTTTATTTGAAAAAGTTCACCAGAAGGATGGTCGGTCCAAGCTCCATAAAAAAGGGTTGGCGCTGGCACGACCATCACATTTACACAACAATACATGGTTTGGCATTCTAGGACTCATCAGTTTAGTGTTGCTGTGTTCCGGTTATTTTCATATTTAATCTTTTTAGGTACATAGTTCTCTCCTTGGGTTTGGGAGATTTCTCTATCATTAAACTCTCTACACAAAAACCCATTTGTTAATTGTAAGAGTCTGTTTAATTTAGAGTATGCCCAAAAGATTAAGTTATGAAACATAATTACGTAATAATTCTGGATTTCTCCAGTAAAGTATATTTTGTTTCTTTTATAATAAAAATCTTACGAGTTAAATTAGATATCTAAGAGTTTAATGCAGTTACATGGAAATGTAATAAGTTTACAGAAATTAGTAAAGGTTTATATACTTTTTTGTGTATAAAA
>JAYEJY010000100.1:0-4266 GCA_034660795.1 Promethearchaeati archaeon
AATAAATTAAAATTATGTAATTTAATTTGAAATATTAAATTATATCCTAATAAAAAGAAATTTTACCTAAATATCTATTCTTTTAGATTTCTTAGATTAATTTAAAAATCTATATTTCCAAGTCATATGTACTTTTTAAAAAATAAATGAAAAACTGAATTAGAGATATTATAAAACCTAACATACTAAAAAGTTTCATATAGGATAATTTCTATATTTGATTATCACCAATCTGTTTTAAGTGGATAAATACAATGTTTTCCTTTCAGAACATCGCTCAAAAACTTAAAACCTATACTCCTAAAAAACTCTCTCTTAAAGGTTTACAAGAAGGCGCTGTATTGGTCCCAATTTTTAAGAAAGAGCATTATTATTATGTACTTTTTACCAAAAGAACTGAAGAACTTTCAACTCACAAAGGGCAAATCTCCTTTCCTGGAGGAAAACTTGATGAGCATGATTCATCACTTGAGGAATGTGCGCTACGAGAAACTTGGGAAGAGATTGGTGTCCCTAAAACCAAAATACGCATTATAGGTGAATTAGATCAGATAAAAACTAATGGGTCTAATATATTACTTTCTTCTTTTGTTGGTCAATTAATGTATCCCTTTGAATTGAAAGTTAATAGAAAAGAAGTTCAAGAAATCATCAAAGTACCATTAATAAAATTACTTGAAGAAAATCGATGGAGAAAAGAAACTGTCGATTTAAATGACGATAATATTTTAAGCTGGTATTTTAATTATAAAAAATGGACAATTTGGGGTGCCACAGCTAAAATTATTCGACAATTTTTATCTTTTATTGAGGATGATTTTGAATATTAAAATAAATTTAGGCGTTTCCAAAATATAGATGCAAATAATGATCTATTTGCTTTTAAATATAAAAATCCAATAAAAATAAAAACAACATTCTTATAGTAAATTCTAAATATTGAATTATGTTCACTAACATGGAATTTAAAGGAAGGACCAAAAATTGAAGAGACTCAAGAATCCTAAAATGGCTATATTTATTATTTGTTCTCTAATGGTAATTATCTGGTCAATAGGAATAACTTATCTATACGCTTTTCCACAAGATAACAATAACTCACTTCCAATTATAAAACAAGAAGAATACGATATACCCCCATTAGAAAGTAAAGGATTATCTGATTTTCTTGTTGTATTTTCATTGATAGGATTAACTTTACCAGCTGAATTATCCATTGTTTTTCTTGCAGAAGTAGTCATTGGTTCTGCGATGAATTTAGATCGTAAAGATATGAACTTTATGCGTTTGTTAAGAGTTATTGGAATAGGTGCACTTTTATCCATCATAACAGCAATAATGTTTTATCTCGTTGTTTATCCTGCTATTCATGATCTCCATGCTTATACAAAACCAGATACTATTGTATATGAAACTGAATTAGAACCTAATTTTACTTTTGGAGGAGCTGTCACTTTATTGTTCTTTGGATTATTATTTATCAATTCATATCATTTTATAGCATTTCATTTATTACAAAACCTAAATTTAAAAGCCAGTGCTTTTGCATTAGTTATCCCAATTATTGCTTACCCAGTATTTTGGAATGGATTAGTCAAGCAATATACAATAGATGATTTTGGAGAAAAAACAGGTAGCTTCTTTACTGGAATGCTAATAATAAGTACAGCATTTATACTCGTATACTTCTTTGTATTAATGTGGCGTTTAAGTTTAATTGGAACAGCAGCAGAAGAACGACAAAAGGTACAATAAAGTTTCTTCTCTTCAATCCTCCCTTTTTTTTGCGGTATTTTTTACTAGAAAGGCGAATTTATTTTCCAGAATGCTAATTAAATAAAATACTAATAGATATATTGTAAAGATTTTCCCTTTTTAGGGATCTTTAAATTTGAAATGGCATTCCTCTGGAATGTCATTTAAACATCCTTCCACAAAACAGGTCATATCTCATAAGATGTTGAAATCAAAATCTCATAATTGATTATGCTCAACATGTGATCCCACTCGTAGATTTAAGACGGGTTTCCACCCGTTTCTTAAATCTCTATTTCTGATTATTCTTGTATTTCAAAATCTGGTATTTCATTCATTCGCCAACATGCCACTAAATGATTCTGTTCATATTCAACAAGGGGTGGTTCCATTTTCTTGCATTTTTCGATAACATATTTACATCTAGGATGAAAATGGCATCCTTTCGGCAGATTTACTGGATTTGGAACATTACCAGGTATTGTTTTTAATTTCTTTTTGGAAACAATACTTGGCGTTGCATAAAATAATCCTTGCGTGTATGGATGCCGTGGTGAATAAAACATAGTCTCAACATCTGCAACTTCAATAATTTTCCCAGCGTACATCATCATTACTCTATCAGATAGTTGTGCAATAACTCCAAGATTATGACTTATTACTATCATTGAAACAGAAAAATTATTTTTTACTTCAATTAATAAATCCAATATTTCTCCCATTATTGTAGTATCAAGATTAGCAACTGGTTCCTCTGCTATAAGTATCTTCGGATTATTAAATAATGCTGAAGCAATTTTTACTCTTTGACCTTCTCCACCACTTATTTGATGTCTAAATTTTTCAGCTGTTTTAGAGGGTTTCCTTATTGCCACCTTTCCCAGTTGATCAATGACTAATAATTGTAAATCAGTTTTTGGAATTTTTTCATTAGAATGTTCTCTTAATGGTTCACTTGTCGTAAAAGTCATATCACGAATAGGATCGAAACCAGTTCCAGTATTTTGCATGACAAGAGCTATATCCTTCCCCCTTATTTTATCAAGAATTTCATCAGAGGTACTTAAAAGTTCTAAATCTTTATAGATTACTGACCCGCCAATTATTTTACCAGGTCGTTGAATTAATTTGAGAAGCGAAAGTGCTAAGATTGTTTTTCCAGCACCTGAAGGACCGATAATTCCCAGTACTTCTCCTTCTCGAAGATCAAAGCTAATTTTATCAACAATTATATGAACTCTATCATCTTTATCAATAATATGTGTTTCTAAATTTCTAACTTGTAAGAGGGGGTTAGCTTTTTTCTTCAAGTAATTATGTTTCATAATATCAACTAAAAATTATTTATAACCAGTTTTCTTTCTTCATCGGTTTATTTAAAAATTCCCAGTTATCTGGCTCATCAAGGAATGCTTGATAAAAAGGTTTGTTAGATATTTTCTTTGGGATTTTCTCGGATATTTTTAGTTTTTTATCCTTATAAGCAGGATTTTTCTTCCATTCATTGGAACTCAAATAAAGATATGCTGCTCCATTATGTTCTCTAATATAAGAATAGATTGAATCAAATTGTGAACTTACTAAATTATTCATAACCAGAGTTTCGTTTTCTGTAGGATTGATTGTAACATGACCATAACCTGGGGGGATTAATATTTGATCTCCTTTCGTCCCTTCTATTATAATAATTTCAATTTCTTCTTCAGTAGTATCCTCTGGTCGACGTTGTAATAGATACAAGCCCTTCCCATTCATTACTTCGTAAACCTCTGGGTAACAATGTTTATCCTCTGCTTCTGGATGGAAATGACCGGCTGTTTTTACATATTCTTTTCCTAATTTTCTAGGGGGAATAATTGTGATATCGTATCTAACATTCTGGTCTTGAAACAAAATTTTATCTTTTCCTTTAGTAAAATCTCTATACATATAATATAAATCAAAATTATCTTCTTGTTGCATTAACCAAGTTTGGTCAAAGATGACCTTTTTCATATCAAGTAATTTACGTGTGTTATATTCAAGTGGAATATTATCAGCTTTCATAATCAAGTTTGTTTCAGAGTCCAATTCCAAAGAAAATGGAACAAAAAAGGATAAATCAATTGTAGACATTATAATCATATTGTAAATTGTTATATCTAATTATCAGTTTTTTGATTAATTTTCTCAATTAGATGAATTACATCTGATAGACAACCTAAGATTTAATAATAACTGAAGGAGGAATTAAAGTGATTATAAGTATTCCTAAATTAATCCCTAGTTTTTGAAAGCTCTACGAGGATTAACGGTAAATTGACGAAAAACACGGATAGTAAAGAATCACCTAGTAGTAAAAAAACCAACGGTACAGTTCAGGAAAACAACATTCAAAATTCTGATTTGAAAGAATCGACTTCTAGTAAAGAGTCTGAATCAGAAGAAGAAGTTACTGAAGAGAAGGAAAGATTTTCAATACCTTTAGAATTTCAAGAAGTTGATTTAGATCAACTTGAACCAGATGAAGCT
>JAYEJY010000101.1:0-3390 GCA_034660795.1 Promethearchaeati archaeon
GGTGTCATCGCTAAAATTCTCGACGTTGAAAAGAAACTAGTTAAAAAATATGTTACAGAAGCGTTTGAAGATAAAGGAAAAAAAATTCTCAATAAAAATTATGAAGCTCTAAATAAGGGTTATGAGATATCTAAGAATCTTATTACTGAGAAATCAATTACTTGCTCTTTAACTAAGGATCAAGAAATCGCAGAATATATTCTCTACAATGGTGCCGAAACGGTAGGCATGGGAGCTATTGCTGGTGGTTGTAATTTCATTTGTAGTTATCCTATGAGTCCTTCTACAGGTGTTTTAGTTTTCTTAGCAAATCATTCTCATGAGTTCGATATTTTGGTGGAACAAGCTGAAGATGAAATCGCTGCCATAAATTCTGGCTTAGGTGCTTTTTATGCAGGTGGTCGTTCAATGATTACCACTTCTGGTGGTGGTTTAGCATTAATGGGTGAAGGGATAAGTCTTAGTGGAATGACGGAAACACCTATTGTTATGCATGTTGCACAACGTCCCGGTCCCGCAACGGGTCTTCCAACGCAAACAGAACAAGGGGATCTTGAGCTTGTAATGCATAGTGGGCATGGATTTTTCCCTAGAATTATATTAGCACCCGGAACTTTAGAAGAGGCTTTTTATCTCACCCAAAAAGCCTTCAATTTAGCTGATAAATATCAAGTTCCGGTAATTGTTTTGACTGATCAATTTCTTATGGACCTTCATTATAATTTTCCAAAACTATCTCTGGAAAATTTAGAAATTATTAATCATGTGGTAACAACAGCAAAGGATTATCAAAGGTACAAATACACCAAAAATGGTATTTCCCCCCGTGGGATACCTGGTAATGGAAAAGGATTAGTCAGAGCTGATAGTGATGAACATGACCAAGACGGATTTATCACAGAGGATTTGGATACAACAAGAATTAAGATGGTAGAAAAGCGACGCAAAAAGTTCCAAACAATCCAAGAGGATACTATTCCACCAACTCTTATTGGAGAAGAAGAATACTCTATCTTATTAGTTGGTTGGGGTTCCGTTTTCCCTGCTGTTACAGAAGCTTTAGGCGAATTACAAAAGGAGGAAGTTTCTTTTCTTCATTTCTCACAAGTTTTCCCCTTACCAGAAGAAGCTGAAAAGTATCTCAAACAAGCGGATAAGATAGTTTTAATTGAGAATAATAGTTCTGGACAGTTTGGAAAGCATCTACAAAAATACATTGGTATAAAACCCAATCATGAAATTTTGAAGTATAATGGAATGCCCTTTTCAGTGGAAGAACTGATTGAAAATATTTCAACAATAATGGAGGAACACTAAAATGACAGATACTAAATTTGATTTAACTGATATTGATATAGCATGGTGCCCTGGTTGTGGAAACTTTCCAATTCTCACTGCTTTGAAAAAGACGCTAGCTGAATTAAAAATTAATCTTCAAGAGTTAGTTTTTGTTTCCGGTATAGGTCAAGCAGCTAAAACACCCCAATATTTGAAGTGTAATTACTTTAATGGTTTACATGGACGAACCTTACCGGTTGCATGGGCAATTAAAGCCATGAATCCGACGTTAACTGTCATTGCAGAATCAGGGGATGGTTGTATGTATGGAGAAGGGGGGAATCATTTCATTCATACCGTTCGTAGAAATCCTGATATAACGAATATAGTTCATAACAATATGATTTATGGCTTAACCAAAGGACAAGCAAGTCCCACTTCAGAAAAAGGATTAACAACAGGTGTCCAAGTTGATGGTGTGCTTCTCAAACCATTTAATCCTTTAGCTATTGCAATTGGATTGGATGCTTCATTTGTAGCAAGAACATTTGCGGGAGACCAAAAACATATGCAAACGATACTGAAACAAGCGATCCAACATAAAGGCTATGCTTTAGTTGACATTTTTCAACCCTGTGTGTCATTCAATAAAACTAATACGTACTCTTGGTTCCGAGAAAACACTTACAAATTAGATAATAAATATAATCCTACAGATAAATTAGCTGCAATGGAAAAAGCATTTGAAATTGAAAATTATCCTTTAGGCGTAATTTATAAAAATAATAAAAAAAAGAGTTTTGCTAAGAGAGAGTTTCTATATCAAGAAAATGATATACCATTATATAAAAGAAAACGAGATCTAAAGAAATTTGAAAAGAAATTTCTCTAGATCTTATTATTTTATTTTTTTATCCGCCTGGTGTACCGTGAGTAGGTGAATATTTGTATAACCAATCTTCTAAAAGTTCTGTTGTGAGTGTTTCTTTTTCAATTAATGATTTAAGTAATCTTTTCAAAAAATCGTGATGACGTTTTTCATCTTTATAGATTTCAGAAACAACGGTTTGTACTCGGTCATCTTCGTATTCCTCTAGAAGATCTCTATATGTTTCAATTGCTTTTGCCTCTAAGTCGATGTGTTTTTGTATAGTTTTTTTGATTTCCTTAAAATCTTCATCCTCAATTAGAGGTGTTGGTTTAGTCATTGAAGCATGTAGGGCTTTTAATAATAAAGCATGTTTTTCCGAATCCATGGCAACGCCCCGAATTAGCTCCTTAACTAGTAAGTTTTTTATTTTCTCTACACTTTTTTGAGATATTTCGATAATTTCATGTTCCAAGTCTATCTGTTCTTCGAGAAATTCAATGAGTTCTTCAGACATTTTATCTTTCCTCCATTTGATTATATTTTACCGTTCTTTTGGTTTAATTAAAAGGTATCTCTTAAGAATATCAAATCTACGAATAAAATCATCTAAAATTTAAAATTATTATACCGATTGATTTAATTAAGTATATACCAACTATTCTTTAGGACTTGTGCTATGAATCCTTTCACACCGGATCAACCTTGGTTTTATCTTTTGTTGTATGGTAGTTTTATGGTAGCTTTAATTATTGTTGGAATAATATTAGCAAAAATTCAGCAAAAAAAACAAGTAAAAGAAAACGAAAAAACTGCAAACAACTAATTCTCTTCAATAAATTTTGTTTTGTAAGTTTTTAACTTTAGTTTTTTTGTAATACCTTTTATTAACTAATAATTGCTTAATTAGATTAAATAATAAGGAGAAAAAAATATGCATGAAAATTTAGAGTTCACACATGAAAAAGGTAGCAATAAACCAGCTGATATTACAGTATATGCATTATCGACATGCGGTTTTTGTCGTCGAGCTTTACAGTTTCTAAGAAAAAATGACATTGATTTCAAGTATATTTATGTTGATAAACAAGATTCTAGTGTCAGAATCAAAATTAAACGTGATTTATCTGAAACATATAAAGACCATCGTCTTGGCTTTCCATTTTGTGTAATTGATGAAGGTGAAGATATAATTGTCGGCTTCACCGAAGAAAAATGGAAAAAAGCCTTATTAGATAGAAATG
>JAYEJY010000101.1:3400-4257 GCA_034660795.1 Promethearchaeati archaeon
AAGAAAGATACTAGAAAATTTGTGGAAATGGTAGCAGAAAAACAAGGATGGTATCTTCATCCAGATCCTGAATTCCTTGAAATGTTAATTAAAGGATTAACAACAAATTATAACCGATACGGGTATTTTGGTTGCCCTTGTCGATTAAATTCAGGTGAAAAAGAAAAAGACAAAGATATTATTTGTCCTTGTGATTATTGTGTACCCGATCAAAAAGATTATGGGCATTGTTATTGTGGATTATATTTAACACCAGAATTTCATGAATCAGGCAAGATGCCAAAAGGTATACCTGAAAGAAGACCACCTGAAAAAGTTCTGGAGTAAATTAATGTCTTTTTTTAAAATTCTATTTTTTCACGTTTCTAATTCTACGAGTAAATCGTCTTCATCTTTGTAGATATTTTTGCATCTAATATAAAATTCGAAGTAGAAAGCAAGAATTAGTGCAATATAACTGAAATTTAAGATGAATCCCAGAAGATAATTTTGCCAGAGATAAGAATTTAGACCTCCGAAGATTCCATTAATAATTGAAAAGACTAAATAAAGATAACTTGTATAAACTGGTTTAAAATTCCACCCGAAATAATCTTTGTGTTGATTCATTTTAAAAGATAGAATAAAGAGACTAATTGGGCTTAATATAGAAGCGAAAATTCCTAAAACATAAAAAAGATTTATGAGAATTCCCGAAAAATCAACCTGCGATGGAAATAGGTCATTAAAATAAAATAATAATGAACCAGCGATATAACTAATAATTTCTGATAAAATAAAAAAAACATATGAAACTATATACCACCCTTTTTGATTTGGTGGGGCATGCGTGCTTAGTTTGTTTGTCGCAACAACAA
>JAYEJY010000102.1:0-4248 GCA_034660795.1 Promethearchaeati archaeon
CAGATCCATTACTTGACGATAGTGGTAATGATTATGATTCTGATGGATTAACGAATCTAGAAGAATACGAAAATAACGCAGATCCCTGGGATACAGACACTGATAATGATAAGCTTACTGATTATGAAGAAGTAAAACTGTATAACACAGATCCCTCAGCACCAGATAGTGATGGTGACGGATTTACAGATTATACTGAAATACAAAGTGGAACAGACCCAAATGATCCAAACAGTAATCCTGATATACGTTTTAGAAAGATGGTTATTATAATAATTTCCAGTTCAATTGGTGTTGTAGCATTAATTTTAGGTGGATTTTTCGGCTTTTTCTGGTATACTCGACCCAAACAAAAAATACTCAGATACATAGATAACCTACGACAAGAAGGCAAGACAAAAATTTCTGTTAAACATTTACGAAATTACCTTGACAAACAACTAAACAAAGGAGAAATTAAACAAATTATTGCAGAATCTACAAGCAAAGGTTTGACCTTAGAAGGCAATTATGTAATATTAATGAGTCCAGAAAAACTGATTGCTAGAGAGGAAGAAATCGTTGAAAAAATAGCACAGCACGAACAAAAACCCCTTTCATCTGAGGAAATAGCTAATCTTAAAAAGGAGATTAATCAATTAATTGATTTCTCTCAAAAATTAGAACAATCAGAATTAGTGGAGAAATTTAAGGATTTAAAAAATGCTGTAAATAAGCTTTGATTATCCTTTTTTTCTTTTATTCCGGTAACATGTATTTTTGATTTTTTTTATGAATTAATCCATCTTTTATTAATGACGCAAGCACAACATCAATTTTGTTTTTTGGTATTTTACAATTTTTTAATAATTCTTTTTTTGTTAAACTAGATTTTTGTGTCAAATATTTTACAATTTTTCCCCTATATTCTCTGTCTGAACCTTGGTATTTTTTTTGATTTGAAGAGGGTTTAACCCCTGTATTTGCTGAAGTTTTAACGAGTGAACCATAATCCATCAATGCATTATGCCAATCTCTCGACCTACCTCTAGGGAGTAAATCTTTGGCAATTATTAATAGCTCTTTTTCAGACATATCTTCATCAGCAAAACCCTCTGCAATTAGAATTCTCCTAATATTTGTATCAATTGTAACAATAGATTGATTAAAAGCAAAAATTAGTATTGACCGAGATGTATAGCTTCCTATTCCTTTTAAGTTACGTAGCTCTTTAATGGTTGTAGGAAAAGTTTCTTTTTCTTTAATTTTTTTTGCTGCTTCTAGTAGCCATAAAGCACGACGATTATAGCCTAATCCGGACCATACTTTCAAGACATGGGCTGTCGAGGCATTAGCTAATTCAGAAAGAGTGGGGAATTCCTCTAAAAATTCTTTATATTTATCAATTACTCGAGAAACTTGTGTCTGTTGGAGCATAACTTCAGCTATCATTATATGATAGGGATTTTTTGTTTTTCGCCAGGGTAACTCTCTTTTATTTTCTTTCCACCATGAGAATATTTTTTCTTGAAATTGTTTAATTTTTTCTGGAGAGAGATTAACCATTAAAATCCACACAGATAAATAATTCATTATTAAATTAGATTCATTAATTATGACTAATTTTTCTATTTTTTGAATAATAATGAGAAAATTAGTTTTTTTCAATTATATATGCATTTTTCAGAATTTTTGGCATGATTTGTTCTTCAAGAGATTTTTCCTTTGTATTTACGACAAAAATTAGCTTCATACTAAGTTTCTCATCATTTTTTGCTACATGCATTAATTCTTGCATAAATAATCCTTTTATTAAGAAATTGCTGATAATAGAAGGATTAAATTTGTCAATTAATACAATCGATTTTTGTTCTTTATATGCTAATTTTCTTGTCCAGCGATCAAAACTAATAAGTACTTTAGCTTCTTGCTCAGAATCTTTCCCTTTAAATTGCTTTTCCGAAATATTATTTTCTTTTAAAAAAGATTCAAAATCTCGATAACAATAATTATTATCAATAGCTAGGTTATGTATCTCAAATTCATCAAAGGTACCGGAAAGGAAAATAATTTTATTATCGGTATTATTTATTTGGAAAGCAATTTTTGAATCTGACATAGCCATATTGTTCACAAGAATATCCTTTAACATTAAAGGTTTTAAAATTATTGAAAAATAGGAAAAGAAAGGCTAGACCTTCTCCAGATCATAACCTTTATTCATCCAACCATGTGTTCCACCTAAAACATTTAGAATATTATTATAGCCATTTTGTTGCAAAATAGATAATGCAATACTTGCTTTAAATCCACCATCACAATAAACACAGATTTTTTTGTCTTTAGGAACCTTTTTGAGATGCTTTTTCAGATGACCAACGAAAATATTCGTTGAATTGGGGATTTTTCCTTCTACTTCAACTTTATGTTCTGGTCTAACATCAAGAATAAAGAGATCTTTATTATCAAGATTTTCTTGTAATTGTTCAACTGACCATGTATCAAATTCTTGGAAATTATTGCCGGTTACATACCATTTAGAAAAGGTTTCTAGATAGCCATGGATATTATCATAGCCTAATCGTATTAGATAACGAACAATTTTTTCAATGTCTTGGTGTTTATCCTTTATGATAATAATGGGTTTTTCATAGTCTAAGAACCAACCTGCATAAACCGGTAAACCATTTTTCCATATATGTAAAGTGTTGTGAATATGGGCACCTGCAAAGCTTGCTGGTTTGCGAGTGTCAATTATTTGTACGTCTTTTTGTTGATATTCTTTTAATTCCTTAATGGTTAATGATTTAGGTTTAGGTAAGCCATTAAGTAGTGGAGCACCTTCTAAGTTATATTCTTCCATTTTAGACATATATGGAGCAATATCAAAACGTTCTTTTGATTTCAAATCCAAGAAATCTTCTTTTGACATATTTAAACGAGGGTTAGTCTTTTTCTCGTAACCAATAGTAGTAAAAGGCAAGCCAGTTATATTACCACCACAAACAGAACCGGCTCCATGAGCAGGGTAAACAACAGTGGAATCAGGTAATTTTAGTAATTTATTAAAAATTGAATCATAGAGAATTTTTGCAGCTTTAGCTTGTTCTTTTTTGTCACGATAGAAATCTATACGTCCTACATCGCCGGCAAATAAAGCATCACCTGTAAAAACCATTATAGGATTTTCTTTATGATCTTTCATCTTCACAACAACGGATATGCTTTCAGGGGTATGTCCTGGTGTTTCCAATATAGAAAAAATCATATCATTAACAATAATTTCATCATTTTCTTTGATTGAGTTACCATATTTGAAATCAAGAGCCTTTCCATGGTAAATTTTTGCATCAGTTGCTTTAGATAATTCTACTGAACCGTTAACAAAATCTTCATTTCTATGAGTATCAAAAATTGTGCTAATCTGGACACTATATTTTTTTGCCAAATGTAAATAAACATCAATATCTCTCCGTGGATCTATAACAGCTGCTTGAGAAGCTCCTGCTATAAAATACGAATTACTAGCTAGACCTGGAGTAACTATCTTTTCAAAATTCATAATTAAACAACCATAATTATAGTAAAGTAACAATTTTTATTCTTATAAAAAACGTTTTCCTTAAAAATATAAATAAATAGTTAAAAAAAAGCGAATTTTTTAATTTGGACTTTCCGGGTCCTCAACATTAAGAATAATACTACCTGTATATTCAAAGGTTGGAAATGATTTCAATAAATGCTTTATCATTAATCGAGAAACGTTTTTCCCTTGATAGAAGCATTCAATATACTCGTTTTCATTATAAGGGAAATAGTCTTTTTGCCAAATTTCTATGGAACTCTCTTCTAAATATTCATCTATTGAGTCATTTATTTCTTCAAGGGTTCTTTCAACTTCGTTTCCTAAAGGCTCATCATTAAGATATGTTCTAGTGCGTAATCTTTCTCCCCATAATTCGCCTTTGTGTTTCTGCATTAATTTAATTTTAGCAGAACGTTCAGTATTAGGTAATTGAACATCAAGATAATATGCCAAAATGAGTGTTTCTAACATAAATCGTAATTCAACTAGGGCACTGTGATAATAACCCCAATATGATAAATTTTGTATTAATTCAAATCTTTTAGGAAATGATACCATTTCATTATAAACTAATAAATTTCGTAAAGCCTTTTTTTCTCCTTTTGCTGCTTTTTTCTCAAGGAAATTCTGCATATCTGTTATAAATTCATCGATTATTAACTGCCAAGTATCATATATTTTTC
>JAYEJY010000103.1:0-4231 GCA_034660795.1 Promethearchaeati archaeon
AAAACAATAAAAAGTATATAAAGATTTGACGTAAACTTTTATTTAAAAAAGAAGAGAAAAAAGAAATCAAAAAAAAATAAACATTATTTTTTTGATTTCTGATATTTGCGATAGACAACGAAAACCATTGGGAATATAAGTAGAGTTGATAGAAGAGCAATAAATCTTGGACCACTTGTTTCTGTAGAAGGATCGTGGAAACTTAATTGGAAACTACCAGAACCATCTTCAGCGTAGATTTCAATTATTATATCTTGCATCTCCGTAAAATTAAACTCAAAAGCGAAACTATTGCCGATTCCAACAGCACTCTTTGAAACTATAAGCTCCCAAGTAGTTGTATAGATATTCATTTGATAATTAGCAGTAAGAGAATTATTCAAAATGAAAGTGTAAGGTTGAGGTTGCACAGTGATTTTATAGAAATGATGTAAATCTTGTTGGAAACGGCCTGACAAATCACCTAAGGAAGAACCACCAGTGGCATTTACCAAATCAGCAAAAGTTATGGTTGGGATTTCAAAGGTATTTATTCTAAAAGTATAGCTTGAATCATTCTCTTGTCCTTGTATAAAAATGTAATAGATTTTTGCGGGTAAGTAAAGACGACAGATTTCTTCAGATGCGTCATCTGGATTTATTAAAGAACTACTGGCAAAAAATTCTAGACCATTGGAATAAATAGCTGCAATAGTAAAGTCTACATCGCCAGTTAACACAGTCATATTAAAAGTAAATATTCCACCATATAAAGTGCTAAATCGATATTGAGTTATTTGATATTTATCAATCATTTGAGAGGGAGTTACATCATCAAGATAGAGACGAGAAGGTTCATCTGGAGCAATTAATTCAAATAAATCATAAAAGAATCGGACAAATTCACCCCATTGAGTATGTGCTTGCCAATCCATACCATTAAAATAACCAACTCTATTCGCATAGTCATAACATGCACCATAGTATACACTATAGGTAGCACCAGGAAGAAAGATAGTGATGCCGTTCGCAGAACCACCGTAATTACCTTGCTGCCAATTAGAAACAATCATTGCATTGGTGGCTGCGATAAAATCATTAGCAGCAAGAACAACAGAATCAAGTGAAACATAATAGGCTATTTTTTCAGCAAAGTCGATAATATCAATAAAAGCACCATCAAAGAAATTTTGTGACCGTTGACGAGCTTTATAGAATAAATAGTCATAACCATAATTCTCAACTGCAAAAGTTATATTGCCAACAAAGTTATCAACATAAGGTACAATTGAACTAATTTCTCTAATATCAATAGCAGATAAACAAACAGAAGAAGTCTGAGAATATGCTTCTTGATATTTAGCAACAAGCATACTAGATAAATCTTCAGAAGTCATATCCGGGTTATCGTCTAAGGCACTAATGATTAATTCATAATCATACCCATCAAAAGGAACGCTATCTTCTGAAGCAACAAAATAATCACAAAAATCTCGAAACTCGTAAGCAGCTTCATAAACGTTCATGACACAACAATCCATCGTAAGGACATCAATTTTCTCACTACCGGATAATGCACCATTTAAAGCTAATTGAATTTCATGTAACGATAAAAAGTTATTACCGCCACTAGTGTCATCCCAACAAGCCCCAAAAACTCCGCCACCGTGATCCCAGATATCTAAACAATAATGGTCAGCCGGATAATTCGTCATACAATAAGTAATGAAATTTTCAAGAGTATCAGGATCATCCATCGCAACTTCGCCTAAATTACTCAAATAAATGGAATTAATGCTGGGATTAAAATCTTCCACAATCTCATAATATCGACCACCAGTCCAGTCACCATTGGAAGTATCAAAACCATCTATACGATCAATTAAAACGATAACATTAACAGCTCCACTCGTACCAAATCCTCTTTCCACCTCATTAATATCATCAATCCCCGCTGACTCAAGATTATTATCAGCATCTAAATAAACCATAAATGTCCAAGAATCATCAGCAGAGGGATGGAATGTGTTAGGAGAATCTGCAGAGGAGGTAAGAGGAGAAACAGGTAAATCGCTTTTTACATCAGTAAAAGTTGATATTTGAGAAGTGGTTTGAGGTGGTAATGCATTACTAATAGTGGATTGTAGATTACCAATAAAAAGTGATGAGGATAAAAGGATAAATATACTCATATAAAGAATAAAATACCTAATATTTTGTGTTTTTTTGCTCTTCATAAATTTAACTTCCTAAATATAACTTTGATAGTATAATAAGCTCACATTTATGTTTGTTTTTCTAAATCTTAGAAAAAAGAATTGGGTTAAAAAAAGTGGGGTGGAGGAGATTCGAACTCCCGACCAGCAAGTCTCTCTACGAGCACCGCTCCAAAATTTCTTCATCCCGAAATCGGTCAGAGCAGGAAACAATTATTTGTTCTGGAGCCTGCCGTGCTGCCTGACTACACTACCACCCCTTGTTAGAAGGTAGGTTTTTTGTGCAATTTTTTCCTTAAAATACTTTCGATGATGATGTTTTATGCTGTTTAGATTTCTTTCTTGAATAATAATTTATTATTTTCTTTACTTTCGTAATACTGGGCAAGTCATACAATGAGGCCCGCCACCACCTTTCACTAATTCGTGACCATCTAAAGGTATAACTTCAATATTTCGCTTTTCTAATTCCTTAATTATTCGTCTATTCCAATTATAGGATATTACTTTTTTCGCTTCGATGGCAAATATATTTGGTCCAAAATTGTAGGTTTCTTTATCTGTACAGGTTATTGTTTTGAATTTTTTTGTATCTAAATAATCCAAAAAAAGCATTTTTTCTTGTGGTTTATTCTTATTGATTATTGTTGCTGGTTGATACCTTAAGGAATCTTCATGAATCACACAGAGCTTTTCATCCACTAAGGTAAAAGCCCCATCAAGATGGACTCGATACGGTGGTAAAGGTACTAGAAGTAATGTTTCAATTGATGTATTTTGCATACCTTTTACAATCTTTTTAGCACCATTAAGATTTGATCGTGGATTATACCCTATTGCTAATGTTTTTTCATCCACATATACCAGATCTCCTCCTTCTAATTTTTCATTTTTCCCCATTTCTATATGAACTGGAATTTCTTTTTTTAAAGCTTCTTTCACAATTTTTGGTTCATCTTTTCGTCCTTCAATACCCATATTCATGATGATTAATCCTTTTGTTGAAACAGCAACACTATCACGCATGTAAAGATGGTTTGGATTACTAATTTTATTAGTATAAGTAGCTAATAGACTAATTTCGACCCCATTATTTTCTAAAATTCTTGTAAAATCATTAAATTCTTGTTGCATCTTAGATAAATGAGGGATAGCTCGGAATCTATAATGAGATAATGTTTTTTTTGTTATTTTCTGCATTTCCTTACCAGGTCGATGCATTAGTACTTTTTTCAATTTTCCAATTTCTGTATTAACACCAAATTCCATAGCTTTCACGTTCTTAGCTTTACAATGCTTTTTTAGTAGTACTTATCATTTAAAAAGTAATTACTTAATTTTAGTGTCATGCGTTATTTTTATTAATTCTCATATATTAGTCAAATTACTCTCAGCTAAAACATATTCAGGTAATATAATAATGTTAAAAATGTTAAAATGGTTACTTATTGGTCTATTATTCACATGTATGATAAATAGTTCCTTACTATATTTATTCTCGAATCATTACTATCATAAGAAAACACCACACAAAATTATTAATAAAACAAATTCATATACTTTTGATTTTATTAAAGAGGATTTGACATCATCTAATAGCTTAAAGTCTCTTTCCTCTAAGAAACAAAACAATATTGAAGATACTAATAATACCTCTGTAAAGGGTTTTTATATTGGCGGAAGCGTAAGTTTAGCTATTATTGCGACAGTTGCTTTTATAGTTATTTCATTAATAGAACGTCGTAAAAAGTACCTACACAATAAGAAAAGGTGAAAAATATTTTTCAAATTCATATTCTTCAATGTAATTCAAGAATCAATGATTCTTGTGGTTTTGACAAAAAAAATGTTCAATCTCCTTTCAAATAAGTATTTTATTTGAGAAATATTTTTATGAGACAAAAATATTGAAGTAAAGCATGTCATCTGAAGAACCTATTGAAGATCCTTTAACAAAAATTGAACTCTCTCCGAAAGGAGAAGAAGTAGAATTAGAGACACGGACATCTTTATTGAATGTTTTCAATTGGTCCATA
>JAYEJY010000104.1:0-4230 GCA_034660795.1 Promethearchaeati archaeon
GCTATCGACCATGCTTCAGAAAATAATCGGGATGTACAAGTTACTCGAGGATTATTACAAATAACTATTGACGAAACAACGATTACTAATAATTATCAAGATAAAGTGACTCGGAAAGGAACTAAAATAAACTGGTACCTAATGACAAAACCTACTAAAGGTGGAACAGGTACAGGCTCAGAATCTCAACAAGTTAGATCATGGAAAGAACTTGATTTTGAGAAAATTCCTGAGTTAGCAGCAGAAAAAGCAATTACATATCAAAATGCTAAACCAATTAAAAGTACAAAATTACCGGTAATTTTTGTAAATAAATTTAATGCCCAGATGCTTGGATTAATGCTTGGACCAAATATTAACTCTGAATGGATATTAAAAGGAAGATCAACATTTAGGGACAAATTAAATAAACAAATAGCTCATGAAAATTTTTCGATTCAAGATTCCGCTTTACTTGCAGCTGGTTATGAGTCCCGACCTTTTGATGATGAAGGTCATCCCACTCAAAAAACTTCGATAATAAAAGATGGAAAATTGAAAAATTTTATTTACGACACTTATTATGCTAAAAGAGCTGAGACCAAATCTACTGGTAATGCTTTTAGAAATTATGATTCAATACCAAGCCCTTCAACGAATAATCTTATTCTCTCAAATGGTTCCCAAGAAATAGACGAGATAATTGCTGAAACTAAAAAAGGATTATATGTTGAAAAAACAATTGGCCATTGGCTTTCAAAACCAACAAGCGGAGAACTAAGTGCTACTGTTACCCATGGACTGTTAATCGAGGATGGGGAATTCACTGATCCCATAGGAAATGTTGTGATTTCCGGGAATTTTTTTGATATTTTGCAGAATAAAATAGCTGCAATTGGCAAAGATAAGAAAAATAGTGGCAAGTATTATTCTCCTTCTATAAAAATTAGTGAAATGTCTATTGCAGGTAAATAATTTCCTTTATTAGTCCCATTTTTTTGGGACTCCCATTTCTTTCTTTTAAAATAACTTCTTGTATATTGATTCAAAAATAAAAAAATTCTAAAATTTAACATTAAAAAATATATTATCCTCCACCAATTGGGGGAAAAATAACTACATAATCATTATTTGATAATTCATCATCTATTTTTTTATGGGGTTTCCGATTGATGAGTACAATAACATTTCGGTTTTCTTCAGGTATATTGTATTTATCCAAAATATCTTTAACAGTACTATTTTTTGGTAATGTAATTTTTTCTTTCTTAGGACCAAATTCCCTTAGACTTGCAAAAAACTTAACTGTGACCTTTATTTTCTTATCAGTCATACTATTCGGCCTTTAGTCTTCTTTTGTAAAATACCATTTGTATAATAAACCCATGTTCTTAGGAAAGAAAGCAACTCGATCTTCATCTTTAACTTCTTTCTTTACAGAAGAATAGCGTCCATTAACAAAAATATGACTTATTTTCTCTACAGATATATTTAGTTCCTTCAGTATATCATTAACATTCATAATTTTTGCAGATTCAATATTAATTGTAATAGGACTTCCCGGAGATTTAACCGAGAAGTCTCCTTCTTCTCGTAAATCTCCGTATAGTTTGACTGTTATCATGGAACTCTAACCGAGTATTCTTAGAAAACTTTGTCTATTTCATCATTTGGTACATCAAAGACTTCATTGTGTGGTGGTAATTTTTCATTTAACATGAATTCTGGTAATCGATCATCTTCTTTAGTAAAGCCAGCTTTCTTATTAAACTCTAATTCTTTGTTAATTACTTGTCGACCTATAGTTGGTATATCATCTACAGTAAGATCCGCACCTAGCACACCATTGACTGATTCAACCATACCTTCCAAGCCTTCAGGAATATCTAATACTGCAAAAGCGGTAAATAAGCAATATCCAGCAGTATCGACTACAGCAGTTGCTAATTGAAGATTACGAGAAAGCTCAGCTTTTGCTGTATCTAGAGGATCAGCTTCGCCTCCAACACCCATAATCTCTGTAGCAATAGCATAACCGGCTGTATGATCAGCACCCATGGGGGTAGAAGCATAAGTTACACCAATTCCTTTAATTGCTCGTGGATCATAAGCTGGTAGTCCTTGTCCTTTCACAGTTGGAATACGAGTTACACCAAATGCTCTTCCAGTAAATTCTGTTCCATTGGCAAGTATTCTACCTGTTGGCGTACCTTCTCTAATTTCGTTCATTAATTTTAATGCTGCTTTACCATCACCAAAATCTATTAAGCCACCATCCATTGCAACAGCGACTGTATCACCTGTTTCAATAGTATCCAATCCTAAATCATTACAAGCTCTATTTAGTTCTCCTATGATATCTAAATCATAGATTCCACAATTAGGTCCTAAAGCCCAGACACTCTCATATTCTAGAACACCAACTGGATCTTTCCCCCCAGGTTTCGTCCACGTTTCTGAACATTGAATTATACATCCAGGATGACAAGTATGAGGACGTGTTCCACCTCGTTTCTTTATGGCTTCAGCTTTTGCTTCACCTGAGACTTTTTCTGCTAGATCTTCTTGTCCAGCTGAAAAGTTACGTTGCGGTAATCCGCCTGCTTCATTAATGATATTTATTAATACTGCCGTTCCATAAGATGATAATGCACCTTTTGGTTTAGTGACATCATGTGATAGTAATGCATCTCGAAGTTTCTCGATTCCTTTCTCAAATTCTTCTTGATTAGCTATTTCAACGCCTGGTGCTCCTTTATCATCGACTATAATGAACTTCAGGCCTTTAGAACCCATAACTGCACCAAGACCACCTCGCCCAGCATATCGGCTAGGCAATCCGTCTCTATCATTAAATGCTACTCCAGTAGCAGCTCCTCTTAATTCACCAGCAATGCCAGTAGAGGCAATACCTACTTTATCGCCAAATTCTTTCCGAAGTTGCTTATAAGCTTTATATAAACCCATTCCGGTCCATTTATCTGCGTCCATAAATTCGACGCCATCTTTGGATATTTTTAGCATACGATATTTATCGTCTTTTGGTAAATCTTCAATGACAATAGCTGCAATTTGTAATTTTGCTACCATTTGTGAAAAGCTTGTTCCAACATTAGCTTCTTTAATTCCACCTGTTAATGGTGATTTTCCTCCTACAGAAAGCCTTCCAGAACTTGGTGCTTTTGTTCCAGTTACAATCCCTGGTGCAAAAACAAGTTTATTATTTGGTCCAAGTGGATGAGCTAATGGTGGTACTTCATCTGCTATAATTGTGGATGTTAACCCTCTTCCACCTAATGCTTCCCAATCTTTTGGTAAATCTTCTTCAGTAACCTTAAGTTTATTCATATCAACTCTAATAATCTTTTTTAACAAAAAATAGTACCTCCAATAATTCTTATTTATATTACATGTGCTTTTTTATTTAAATATACGATATGTGTAAATATACAAATCGACAAAATAAGTAGAAAATTTATAACTAATTGATAATTTTTTATTGCTTCAATAACAAAAAGAAAAAAAATGTTCATTTTTAAATAATAAAAAAATGTTTTTCATATTATTTTGCTTTCATATTTTCGTGACATACGGCAATTGCCCATTGAATTAATGGTTGGAGAGCTTGAGATAAATCAACGCCTCTATTAGATAAAGAATATTCAACCCGAGGAGGTAATTCTGCGTAAACCTTTCGGATAAGTAATTCTTCCGCTTCTAATTCTGATAATCTAGCAGATAATGTTGCATCACTTATTTTATCCTTTTTCCACCCTCTTTGTAATGCACTTTTTATTTCATTATATCGTAAGTTATTTCCATTTCCTAATAAATAAATAATTTGAATAGCCCATTTCCGACTAATTGTATGTAATATTTTTTGAGCCGGAAGAAAACAAGGGTACCCATTTTCGAATTCTTTACATCCTTTTTCAAGATTCATTAATACTTCACATCGTTGTAGTTACTTTATAAAAATATAGCAAGTATTTAAATATAAATACTTTACTAAATAAAGTAATATACTTTTAAAAATAAAGTAAAGGGTAATTAAAAATGTCAGAAAATTGCAATTGCCAAGATCTAAAACATACATGTGGCGAATTTAAAGGTAATGAATCAAAAGAAGAAAAATTAAAACATCTAAAAAATTGTAGAGAATCATTTCAAAAACGATTAGAGGATATTGATAATGCAATTAAAAAAATAAGAAGTTAATTTTTTCCTCCTAATTTTTTAGAATTATTTTTT
>JAYEJY010000105.1:0-4193 GCA_034660795.1 Promethearchaeati archaeon
ATATGCCCTGCAAGAATATTATTTAGGGAAACGACTTCAGAATGGATTCGAGAAAATTTCTGTAAAAAAATCCAGCAAAAAGCAAAAAAAATAGCTAATGAACTTTATTATAAAGAAAATGCCCAGAAAATCGAATTAATTATGCAAACAAACCCTCTCTCATTTTATTCTAGAATTGTTGATGAATTAAAAAAATCGAAGCAAGAGTATGTTTATTTAGTTAGTTTTTGTGTTCTAGAGAAAATCCTAACAAAAATTCAAACCAAGAGAAATTACCCTCCACAACGGAAAAACAAATTATTAACTCTCTTTAGAAGAGAAACTAAAGAAAAGTTAGCTAAAAACTATTAAATAACAATATAGAGAATATTTAAACGAATACTTTCGATATACTCCCCCTTAAAGGGAATTTTTTAAAGATAATATAAATAGTTTTAATCGAAACTAGAATAAGGGCAGACTCCAATGGATGAACTTTTAGAAAAAGAACTCAGAAAACCTTCATTAATAAAAAATCCAAAGGTCTTGGATTTAAAATATATTCCAAAAAAATTACTTCACCGTGATGAAGAACAAAAAATGCTTATACAATATTTTAAACCTGTTATTGAAAATCCAGGTGAATATTCACAAAGAGTTTCAATAATAGGAGCTATTGGTACTGGAAAAACAGCTATGGCATTAAAATTTGGAGAAATGGTGAAAGTATATTCAACTCAGAGAAATCTAAATTTAAAATATGTTCATGTTAATTGCCGGCGAGCGAGATCCTCCTTTTTAACACTTCTTGAAATCGTCAGAAAATTTAATCCTCATATTCCAGTAAGAGGATTTTCACCTGAAGAAATCTTGAAGATGTTAACAGAAATCCTAAATCGAAAGGAGCTGTTTCTTATAGTTACCTTAGATGAAATTGATTTTGTTATTCGTAAAGATGGCTCTAACCTTCTTTACGACCTTACAAGATTAACTGATAATCAATTAAATAAAAAGGAACGAGTTTCAATAATAACTATCGTAAGAAACCTTGCTTTTAGAACAATGTTAGATGAAAGCACATTAAGTACATTAAGACAAAATATCATTAAATTAGAGCGATATACAGAACCACAACTAAGGGATATTCTAGATGACAGAGTGAAAGAGGCATTCTATGAGGATAAAGTGTCTACCGAAGCTATCGATTTGGTTGCAGATATTGCATCTAAGAATGGTGATGCAAGGTATGCAATAGAGTTATTAGAGAGGGCGGGTATTTACGCCGACCATCGAGAAGCACTTAAAGTCCTACCAGAACATGTTAGACATGCCAATGCATCAATTCACCCAGTAATTAGACAAGAAATAATTAAAGACTTAACTAAACAACAAAAAACGGTTCTTTTAGCAATAGCTAGAAAGTTACGGAATACACAAAAAGCATATTTAACAATGGGAGAACTTGAGGAAGCATATCAAGGATTATGTGAAGAAATAGGGATTGAAGCAAGAAGTCACACCCAATTATGGGAATATATACAATATCTTCAAAATTGCGATGTGATAACAACCCGCTTAAGTAGTAAAGGTCAACGGGGACAGACAACATTAATAAGTTTACCAGATGTATCAGCTGAAAAAATAGAAAAAGCAATACAAGACCATTTGAGCTAGTTTGTATTTACTTGAGAGGATTTAAGTGAATTATAATTTGGAAGAAAAAATAGAAAAAAATAACAGCCAAATAGGCAATAAGGAGTGCCCAATTGAAGAGGTGTTTTCTTCTAAAGGTAGAGTTCTAATTTTGAAGATTTTAGCAAAAAAAAAATGAATTAAATATATCGGCAATAGCTAAACAAACCAATCAGAATCATACTACAGCTTCTAAGCATCTAAAATTTTTAAATCAAATAGGTTTAATACAGAAGAAGAAATTTGGTAGAATTAAAATTTTCAGATACCGATTAGAAGATTATCGTGCTAGAGCTATAAAACGCCTATTTAATGTATGGGAAAAAAATAAGGAAAATTGATTATAAATCAATTTCCAAAGAAACATCTTTACGTTTTTTGAAAATCAAAAAGGAAAGCACAAAAGTTAAACTTACTAAACTAATACCAAATATAATTACTGTTGGAGAAATATCTATTATCTGTTCTTTTATCCCGATAAGTCTAATATCAATAATTGATTGATCGGCATGGGTACTGATTTTAAATCTAATAGTATTTTCTGTAACAAATAAATCATTTTGAGAACTTACTTTGGAATCGTTCATGTAAAGTTCCCAATTAGTATAGTGTTGCCACTCACTTGATCTTTTTATTGATACTAAATAATTATTTAAAGGAATATTTTGAGTTAGTATCTTCAAATCAATAGATATAGAGTTTCGGATAAACTGTTCTTTTAAAGTTATTAGCGGAGCGGAGTATCGAATTATAATATAATCATTATCAAATAAATCGGGATTAGTAACTTCTCTTATCCAATTAATTTTATTAGATTCAGATAAAGAACATGAAAGGTTTGTTGAAGGAGTTTCTATGATTATTGATAAAGGCTCTGTATTTGCAGGTATTTTAGCAGTCCAATTAGTACCCAATGAAGGATATCTAATAGAATAAACTTTAATTAAAGTATTATTAGATGGTTGAAGTTGATTAATTTCATTTATTGTTACATTTTTGATGATATTATTAAAATTAACTTTAATAGATCTAGATTTTAAAGGAAATGTTTGATTATTAATTTCAATTTGAGCACTAATGTTACAAAAACTAAAAGAATAATCTTGAAGAATTTTATAATATATTGATGAAAAACCAGAGGAATTTGTCATAAGAGTTGAAAAATAATTCTTGTTAATAAAATAGATTGTTTTAATATTCTGTAAGGGAAGAGATTCATTTGTAGTAACATTAATTGCAATTTGTATAGTTTCTCCAATCATGGCTTCATCTGGTGCAATAATTTGAGCCTGAATATCAGGAAGTTCAATATTTATAGTAATTAAAAGATATGTAGTGGCATAACCTTCCTTACTTGCAATAAGAAGCAGGTCGTAATTACCTATTGAACAGTTAATACAATTTATTGTAGTACTATAAATAGAACCATTAAATTCTAGAAAACCCTCTCCAAAAACCCAAGTATAGGATATACTAGCACCACTAATAGAAAGTTTATTTTCAACATCAAAATAATTAACACTTAAATTCAATGATTGTTGATAACTAATTATAACATTAGTACTTTCAATAGAAATATTAGTTGGGATACTTTCAATTGTGTAATTAATAGTACCAATACCAAAATAATCCATTTGATGGTAAAAACAAAAAACAGAATAAGTTCCTCGGGGATCAGAAGAATTATGTTCAAAATTAGATAAACTGCCAGCCCCAAAAGAATCTATTATAAGATAGGTACTAAATTCACAAACATTATAGGGATTTATTATTAGTAAAGTAACAATAGTTTCACTATCTTTTACTTTGACATCTATATCAATTGTTTCATTATGTACTATTGAATCCGAAGAACATGTTAGGTTTGTAATATAATTTTCTAAATTAAAATCAATAGTGATTAAAGAAAAATTATCACTTGTTGGTAAAGTAAGAATCTTATGAGTTGAATTAAAAATTCCTATCTCACAATCCATTATTTCAGAATCAATTGAAATTTCAGTTATATTCCAATCATTAAGGAAAATATTTTGATAAAAAACCGTAGGTAAGAAACTGGGCCGGTCATAGTCATCCTTTATTGATTCAATTCTTCTGATATGGGAATTATTTATATATTGATACTCAATTTGACTAAATGAAAATTTTTTACCTTGAAAAATAGCTGTCAATTTCCAATAAATAGCCGTTATATTACAAGTTATTAAAAAATTGTGAGATTCAGCAAATTGATTCTCAAAAGTTAATTCTCCAGAACCTCTACTTCCCTGAACATATTCTGAATTAATCGCTAAATCAATTTCATTTGGTTTAACTAGATCTGTAAGTAAGATATCATCAAGCATAAAATCCATTTCATAACTATCGTCTCCCCATATTTGAATAGCAATTTCATTTAATTGACCTGGTTCTTGATTAAATAAGTCATAACCGATTTTTGAAATATTAAGTGAGTAATGATGAGGTGTACAATCAAAACTAGCCTTATCTACTAGTAAATCCGCATATCCCCCAGGACCAGT
>JAYEJY010000106.1:0-4173 GCA_034660795.1 Promethearchaeati archaeon
GAAAAAATGGTGAGTATGAGGGAGCTAAGAAAAATTTAGAAGAATTATTATCCCTTACAGAAAAATACCCAAATGATGAAGATTTTATTCTCCAAAGAGCAAATGGTATTGTCACCGGTATGACTGTTTTTAAAGACAAAGATGAGTTTAAAGACTTCTTTGATGAATTGGATAAAGAATTAACGCGAATGGCAAAAATATATCCTGATCATGAAGGAGTACAATTGAGAAATAAGACAAAATCTCTAGGAAGAAATTAGAGAAAAAAAGCGAAAACGGGTTAATCCCTTTCGCATGCTATTTCACAAACTTTTGCTAATTCTAAAACATCAGCTGTATTATATTCAGACAAATCAAGGGAAAATCCTTCTTTTAATGCCTGAATATTTGCTTCATGATACTTTGAAGGCAATAATTGTTTAATCGCTTTTATAATAGAATCTGGAGTTGCTATATTAAACAATTGTGCAAGAATTCCAATCAAAACTAGATTTGCTACTTGGGTATTCCCGATTTTTTCAGCAATTTCAATCATTGGAGCAAGGATTATTTTATCTTTGATTTTATCTGGTATTTTTTTTGCAACATTTTGTGCAGCCATATAAATCGTAGCATCAAAATAGTTTTCTAAATCTTCTTGTGTTAAAGCAACATAAACATCTATTGTCGTTACTTTTGGATATAATATTCGTTCTGTTGAAACTTTTATTTCACTACGTGTTTCACCGCCAGTGATTGCTGATCCATATTTCATGCTTTGTGCAGCATCACGTCCATCATATACAGCAGCTTGTCCAATAATTGTTCCGGCAAGTTTCACACCTTGCCCACCAATTCCACGTATCATGATATTAATGTCTTTATTCACTCTTGAACTCATAGGCATTTATTATCCGCTCCGAAAATTCTTCTGGTCGGTCTTTTTCACTTAGAAAAACACCTGTTGGTATTTTTGTATAGCCTTTACCAACTTCATATTCAATATCAGTTTTGCGATAATCAAAACCAATATCTTCCTCTGTCATTCGTTTTCTGGCTTTTCGAAACATTTCCCTCATAGCAATAGCATTTCCAATTTCATTATTTTTTCCAAAATTTGCATGACAATTAGAAATTACCTCAATAAATGAAAAGCCTTCATGATTTAATCCTCGAGCTATAGCTCTTGCAAGAGGAGTAAATTCTGTAACAGTATAACGAGCACAAAATGTTGCTCCGTTTGCTATTGCCACATGAGATAAATTAAATGGAAACGAGATTTTCCCATAGGGGGTTGTTTTAGAAATTGCCCCAACAGGTGTTGTCGGAGCATCTTGGCCACCCGTTAATCCATAAGTTGCATTATTAACACAGATTACTGTCATATCGACATTTCTTCGGGCAGCATGAGCAAGATGACCCAATCCAATCGAGAATAAATCACCGTCGCCTGAAATAATACAGGGTTTTAAAGGAGGATTGCTTATTTCTACGCCTGAGGCAAATGGTATAGCCCTTCCATGTATTGCATGAAAACCATCTAAGTTAATATAACCACTTGCCCGACCGGTACAACCTATCCCGCTTACTACGAAAATTTGATCATGAGGAATATCACAGTATTTTGTAATCGCTTCTAAAAATGCATGAATAGTTGTACCAATACCACATCCAGGGCAGTAAATTGTAGGAATCGCATGTTTTCGTAATAATTCATCATATGGATGATGAAATTTTTTTGGGGGATCTTTTATTATTGTACTTTTATCAATTTCTGATGATTCTATGCTTTCCAAAACTATTTTCCTCCATGTATATTTTTAATTTCTGCAAGAATTTCATCTGGTGTTGGTGGTGTACCACCAATTCGACAGATTTTTCTACATTCTTTCTGAATAAAACGTTCAACAGGCCAAACCAGTTGTCCTTTGCTCATTTCAGCGACAATAAATTCTGCTTGATTTTTGTATTTTTGTATTTCTTCTTTTGGGAAAGGCCATACGGTAATTGGTCTAAACATTCCAACTTTAATACCCTCTTCTCGAGCGGTCATTACAGCCTCAAGTGTTGCTCGTGCAGAAATCCCGGTAGCAACAACAATAATATCAGCATCATCTATTTTGAAAGTGTGTGGTTCGGGGAAAAGATGTTTGTTAATCTCCACTTTTTGAAATAGTCGATCAATAAGTTTTTGATGTACATACTCATCAAGTTTAGGAATGCCTGCTTCTGTATGTGTTAAACCGGTGCCAAAGATTTTGTATCCTTCACCATAAGAAGCCATAGGTGGAACCAAATCTTCTTCGTTACTAGCATCAAATTGTTTAAAGGTACTTTTATCAGCGTCTGGTGATGGACGTTTCCGATTTACTACTTCTATATCCTCTTCTTTAGGTATCTCGATGATTTCCATCATTCGACTTACTTCTCCATCAACGAGAAGAACACATGGCGTTCGTAATTTTTCAGATATATTAAATGCTTTTATGGTTAAATCGAAACATTCCTGAACTGACCAGGGAGTTAAAGCTATTGCTTTGTAATCACCATGTGAACCAAATTGTACCTGCATATAATCTCCTTGTGCTGAATAGGTTGGCAAGCCTGTGGAAGGACCACCCCTTTGAACATTAACAATAACGAGAGGTGTTTCCGTCATATAAGCTAAGCCAATTCCTTCTTGTTTTAAAGAAAAACCAGGGCCAGAAGTTGCTGTCATAACTTTAGAACCAGCCCAAGAAGCACCAATACACATATTAATTGACGCTATTTCATCTTCAACAATAAAAGCTGCTTTCCCACCAACGGCAGGTAAACGATAGCTAATATATTCCGCAATTTCAGAAGCAGGTGAGATTGGGTAGGCGAAAAATTCTACAATGCCACTAGCAATTGCTCCTTCAACAATTCCCCAATTACCATTTTTGAAAAATTTGCCAGTTTGTATTGTTGGTTGTCTAACAACGACCATTAGCTCGTACCTCCAAAAATACATTCGACAAATATTTTCAAGGGGAAATTATCAGATTTTTGCTGAATTTTTCTTTTAATAAATAATGATTTCCTGTTATCCGTTTTCTTTACGCTCCTTTGTACCCTCATCTAAGAAAATCGCAAAATCTGGGCACACTCTTTCACAGGTATAACATTTTATGCAATCCTTCATTCGATGCACTTTTGCTACACGCCACCCTTTTTCATTGATTTCTTCAGAAAAACCAAGACAATTTTTAGGGCAAAATTCAATACAGAGGCCACATCCCTTACAGCGATCTTCATCAGTTATGAGGTAGTGATGTTTTTTGGGATGTTGATGAACTTCCATTTAGATAAACCTTCTAAGGTAAATATCAAATCAACACTCCAAAAACACATGTTAATTAAGTTAACCTTGGTATTGAAATATACATAGAAAGAAAATAATCTTCTTCAAATCTAAGAAATAAAAGGTTATAAAAATAATCATTTTTAAAAACAATACAAATTAAATAGCTAAAGACTATAAAATAAAAAGAACCAATATATAGTTTCTCAGAGGACACTAAATGAGTAAAAACACGCCAAAAAATAAGAAAAAAAACGGTATTGACTTAATAGAAAATCATCCTATTAGTGATGTTGAAAAAAGACAAGAAAAAAGGAAAAAAAAGAAGGATAAAAAAGAAATAATCTGTTCAGAAAAGCAGAAACAAGATATTGCTGAGAAACTAAAAAAAGAGATAAAATTTTCTATTGAATTAAATGACGTTTTACATTTTTTGTTAAAACAAGTTATGCCCTTACTTTTCCTAGGAAGTGCCTTTTTCATTCCAGGAATCTATTATTTAGCTCAAGACAAATATATGATTTTACTGATAATAATTGGTAGCTTGTGTTATGGGTTTACTGTTTTCCGATTTATAGGAGCTTTAACGACTAGAATACATTTTACACCGGAAGAAGTTTCATGGTTATTTTTATGGAAACGAAATAATTTATCAGTAAGAAACGTGAAGAAAATTGAAGAAGAGTATGGTTATTATTTTTACTTAATTGTTATAGGTGGTTTTTTAAGAATTGGAATTGAAACATTAAAACTGCTTCTCAACGGGAAAGCCAAATGGATTCGCCTTTATGCATTTAGGAAAAAGAAGGCTGAAGAAATAGTTCGCGTAGCTAAATGTTGGAATCTTTTAAATGGAAAAAACGATGTGT
>JAYEJY010000107.1:0-4129 GCA_034660795.1 Promethearchaeati archaeon
CATCGCACACTTACTTTTGTTAATAAATATTTTAATGGCAAGATACCTAAAAGAACAACTTTAACAAAAGCTGATAAAACTATATTAAAAGCAATAAAAGAAGCATATGAAGACGCAGATAAACAAATGCGTAAATTAGAATTTCAAAGAACAATACTACGATTAATGGAATTTGCCCGAGAATGCAATAAATATTTCCAATTTAAGAAACCTTGGATGGAAATAAGGAAAGAAGATTTTGAAAGTGCTGGCACAACAATAAATATTTGTGTTCAATGTTGTCGAGCTCTTGCAATATTATTTGCGCCTTTCATTCCTTTTTCTTCAGAAAAAGTCTATGAATACCTTAATCTTACTACTAATGTCCATGAAGAAAAATGGTCCTCAGTAACTAAAAAACCACTTAGTGGTAGAAGTATTATATCAAATCCCCAACCCATTTTCACAAAAATTGAATTAGAGGAGATAATAGCTCATGCTCGAAAATGGGGCGGTGATTCTGTTAAAGAAATTCTTAAGAAACATCCAGAATTAAAGAAAACAGAACAAAAAACAAAAAAGAAACCAAAGAAAAAAGAAACTAAGGAGAAAATAGCTATGTCTAAAATATCTTTTAATGAGTTTCAAAAATTAGATATTCGCGTTGGAACAATTAAAAAAGCTGAAAGAATTGAAGGAACTGATAAGTTATTAAAACTACAAGTTGATATTGGGTCTGAAACCCGTCAAATTGTCGCAGGAATAGCAGAAAAATACGAAGTAGATGAACTTATTGGTACACAAATTGCATTAATCGTGAATCTTGAACCCGCAAAGATACGTGGTGTTGAATCAAATGGTATGTTGTTAGCAGCTGATGCTGAACCAGAAATATCAATTTTAACACCAATCAGAGAAGTTCCTAACGGTTCAAAAATTAGGTAATAAGAAAGACGAGATGATTAATCTCCCTTCATCCATTTTTTTATTTCTTTTTTGATACAGCGATGAGGATTAAGGCTGCAATTAGACCTCTACGTGGAGTCTCAACTCTAAAAGGTTCTTTACGCAAGACATCACATAACGCTTTCCAACGAACAGCAGTTTCATGAGTTAAAGACAAATCACTTAAACAGATCAGAGCTGCAACTGTTCCCTTTTCCATCTCATCTTTAAATGGTTTTTGACATAAAAGATCATAAAAGGTTTTCCATTTTATTCCCATATCCAATTCCGGTATTCGTTTTCTTGCCATTAACATTCATTCCCTGCTTAAATACTTGTAAATATGCAATTTTAATTGTACATAGACTTCAAAAAATCTTTCGAATGTGATTAATCTATTAGTAAATAAAGATAATTAGTTTCACCTCAATAGAAAAAAATAAGAAGAATTAACTAATGTAAGAGAGCTCACAAAACTCTAATACAACAAAAAAGTAATAAATTATTTGAAAAGAGACTTACTTTCTTAGTAAAAAAATAAGGAGTCAAAACAAATGGAATTATCAGAGGATGACTTTTGGGCACGATTAGCAATAGAGGCTAGTGAGGTTAAAAAGGAAGAACCCAATTTTTCACCCATTAATGGTGACACGAGAAAATGGAGAGGTTTTATTATAGGCACAGGATTATATGCTGGTGGAGTTTTTCAATTTGAAATAAGAATTCCACGATCATTTCCCTTTAAACCTCCAAAAGTAAAGGTCCTAACACCCATTTGGCATCCAAATATTTTCAAAGATAGGATTTGTCTTGGTATACTTGGTAAAGATTGGACGCCTGCAAGTAATCTAGTAGATATCATTGAATCACTTCGATTTTTACTTTCCAATCCAAATCCTGATGACCCTCTAAATACAACTGCAGCAAAAGAATTCAAAAATAAAGATGGGGAATTTCAACGAAAAGCTAAACTCTATGTTGAAAAATATGCAACATGGGAAGCTCTAGGAGACTAAATTTACGAATATTTTATTTTATCTTTTTGCCTCTTTCTAAATCCTCTTTATATAGTTTTATTACATTGTAATTGGGAAATAGCACTCAAATAGATAATAAGCTCAGTCAGCATAGTTATCTCCCATCCGCTTGTTTAGAGATTCTTCTTGAATCTCAGCGTAGAGTGCTATTTCTCATCACTTACTTTTATTTTTAAAGAATTAGTCTAATAATTCAGTTCTAGAAGAAATAAACTTTTTGTATGTAAATAACAAGCTTATAAAAGATGAATAATGTCTACTAAAAAAATAAATAATATTTTTTCTTCGTTTTTTGACTCATACAATAACAAATTGATTTATACGCCAGGACCAACAATGGTCCCATCAGAAGTTTTACAAGAAATGAGTAAACAGATAATTAATCCTGATTTAGATCCTGATTTTCCTGATTGGCTTCTAGAAACTTGTAAAAAAGTTGGTCAAATTATTAATACAGAAAATGAAGTATTAATCCTCCCAGGAGAAGGTATGCTGGCTTTAGATGCTGCTATAAATAGTATTGTAAAACCAAAAGAAAAAGTCATCGTTCTTGCATCCGGTATTTTTGGTCATGGTTTTGCAAATATGGTTAAGGATTGTAAAGCTGAACCTATACTAATTGCTACAGATAGATATGATGAGATTGTAACAGCTGATATGGTTGAAAAGGCATTAGATGAAAACCCAGATGTTTCAGCCATTACCGTTGTTCATTGTGAAACACCCAGTGGTACGTTAAACCCTCTTGAAGAAATTGGGAAAATATGCCAAAAGAAAAGTAATGCAATTTTAATTGCTGATACTGTTAGTAGTGTAGCTGGTGCAGAATTAAAAGTAGATGAATGGGGTGTTGATATCGCTCTAGGGGCAAGTCAAAAATGTTTTTCAGCTCCACCTGGAATTGCATTTTTAAGTTTAAGTGAAAAAGCTCGTAAAAAAATTGAAAATCGTAAATCCATACCTAGCTTTTATTCTGATCTAAGTATTTGGACAAATTCATGGCTAAAAAACAGAACACTACCATATACCCATTCGATTTCTAGCCTTGTCGCATTTCGAAAAAGTATTGATCTGTATTTACAGGAAGGACATACTGCTGTATTAAAAAGACATAAAGTTATATCTGATGCTTTAATTAATGCCATAGAAAGCCTGGGTTTGGAATTATTTCCAAAGAAAAAAGAATATTGTTCACCAACCGTTACTGCTTTGAAAACACCTCAGAATATTAGTGATGAAAAATTACGTTTGCTTCTTTGGAAAAAATATGGTGTTTTGATTGCTGGGGCATGGGGACCAGTATTAGGTGGAAAAGTTCTTCGCCTTGGAAATATGGGTTATGGCGCGAACCCTCATTTTACTCTTATAGCTTTAAATGCTTTAGAAAAAGCATTAAATGATTTAGGATATCCTATAAAAACTCAAGAAGCATCACAAATCTTTTTGGAATCACTGGAAGAGAGATAAATGATTATTCTTTCTTTCCAATTTTTTTATTAACCTCTTTTAATTAAGAATAGGTCGAAAATGTTTTTTAACAAATAATTTTACTGTACATTATCCAATGGTGATTAAAAAATGACTAATTTGTGGACTGATATAAAACCCGGATCTAACCCTCCAGAACTAGTATATGGTGTTATTGAAACGCCAAAAGGATCAAAAAATAAATTTGAGTTTGATAAATCCATTATGGCAATTTATTTAGACCGGGTGTTGTACTCATCTGTTGTCTTTCCAATTTCATATGGTTTTATTCCCCAAACATTAGGGAAAGATAAAGATCCTTTGGATATTATGGTGATGCTTACCGAACCTACATTTCCAGGTTGTATTGTTGAGGCACGACCTATTGGAGTTTTACAAATGAAGGATGAGAAAGGATTCGATGATAAAATTATATCAGTTGCTCATAATGATCCTCGGATGAACGAAGCGAAAACCTTAGAGTGGATTCCTAAACATTAATTAATTGAAATTAAAGAATTTTTTAGAGACTATAAAAAATTAGAAAAAGGGAAAAAAACCGAGGTACAAGGTTGGGCTGGAAAAGATGAGGCCTTAAAAATTATTAATGAATCAATTGATTTTTTCAAGGAAAATTATTTTTCTATCATAACAAAAAAACAAGATTAATAACCCAATGAATAATTTGACAAATTACTAGA
>JAYEJY010000108.1:0-4129 GCA_034660795.1 Promethearchaeati archaeon
GATGAAAAATACCGGAAAAAAAGCCAACTTTCATTTAATTTAGCATGGGAAAAATCTAATGATACTCTTTTAAAAATCGATAAAGGAATAATTAAAGAAGGCAACAAACATGTGTGACCAACAAATTAACAAATCCATTATTAGATTATTGTGTGAACTGAATTTAGATAAAACAGCTATAAAGATTTATTCAAAAATGCCAACGAATATTGAATTAACAGTTCGAGAGTTATCATATGAGATTGATATGCCTGTATCCAAAATTTATCGAGCAATAAAGATATTAGATAATTATCATTTAATAGATAAACAAGATAAACGTCCTATAAAAATTTACAAAAAAATAAATACTAAAGTCCTTAATTCACTTGCAAAAAGAGCAGAAAGAAAGATACTTCTAGAAATGGAAACTAGACTTTTAGCCATTAAACCATTATTAAGAAATGAACAAAATCCTATTGCTACAAGAAAAATATCAAAAGAATCTTTTATTTCAATTCAAGAAATGTCAGACTCTCAAAATATTGTTTTAAGATCAAACATAGATTCTGTAAAAAAGATCACTGAAAAATTTTTCTCACAAAAAAATTTATCAATTATCTTTCCTTTTGAGACGTTAAATTTTCTTATGCCAGAGAATATAAAAGAAATCATAAAAGATGTCATTGATGAACATTCTAATATTAAAATTGAAACATTAAATATATTGTTGACAGGTTCAGCAATTATGAAAGATTTCTCGGAAATTTTGCCCTTTTTTGATTATGCACTGTTATCTTTAATTGAAAGAGCAAATAAAACGAGATTACGTTTTCTAAAAGGAATTACTTTTTATCCGATAGTCTTATCTAAAAATATCAATATCTTTCCAATAATGACACCGAATTTTAATGAAATCTTTGGCTTTATACTTCTTCAATCGGAAGAAATTTCATTGAAATTAAAAAAACAATTTAGAGATTTTTGGGCAAAAAGTGATTTTTATGATGAGTTTTCGAAAGAAAAATTTGAATTATTTATCAATTCTTCTTAAGATAGCACTTTAAATAATATTCAAATACAATAGAAAATATTTGCTACTTTATATTGCATCAAGTGGGAAAAGAATATAAAGGATAAATGTTGTTATTTTTCTCGGTAATTATTTTATCAATTACCGTCTATAATAGGTGAAATTACAATGGCAGGAGAAACTGACAAACTAGTAATGATATTGGTAACCTTTTTCTTAGGTTACTTAGGAATTCATCGATTCCTTAAACAATATTGGGTATCTGGCATCGTTTATTTATGCACCGCTGGCCTTTTTGGCATTGGTGTTTTAATAGATTTAATCTTTATAATAATGGATAAACCATTATTCTTTGCCAGTTAAAACAAAGGAACTAATTTATTAGTTCTCTTATTTTCATTTTTTTTATGTTTTTTTGTTCAATTTATTTATCATCTTATTCTTTTACATAGTTGAAGAAAAATTATAAATTATGCTTACTTTTTATAAGACTTTAAATAAAATATAAACAAGAAAAAATTTAAGAGAAAAACAGTCTTTTAAAATGAATTTTTGTTTACAAAAAATCATTCTAAATTAAAAAAGTAAGTTTGAATTATAATAGAAGATAAGAACTAAAGCATTTTCACGTATAAATATCAAAAGTATTAAAAGAAATCACATTGAATCAAATCTTGTTCGGTGCATTATATATGACACAAACACAAAAAAAATCTGAAAAACGAAAATTTCAACCTAAATTAGAAAAACATTATGATATTGCTAAATCAGAGAAAAAAATGCAAGATTTATGGGCTTCTAAAGAACATTATGAAAAAGTATACAAATTTGATTATAAAGATGAAAAAAACCCACTTTTCGCTATTGATACACCGCCTCCTTTTACTAGCGGTTTATTACATATGGGTCATGCTTATTGGTGTTCGATTTCTGATTTGGTTGCTCGTTATAAACGAATGAGGGGATATAATGTACTTTTACCCCAGGGTTGGGATTGTCAAGGTCTCCCTACCGAATTAAAGGTGCAATATAAATGGAATATTCCAAGATCCAATCGTCAATTGTTTAAAGAAAAATGTAAAGAATGGACAGAATTAATGATTGAGGATATGAAAGATGTCATATATAAGATAGGTTACAGACCAGATTGGGAAGAATTTGAATATCGAACAATGGATTCAGAATATCAAACACGTGTACAAAAATCTCTCGTACAAATGTTTAACGAAGGCGATATTTATATTGATTACTTTCCCAATATGTGGTGTACCTATTGTGGAACAAGTATTGCTCAAGCAGAAACCGGTTATTTAGAAAAAAGTGGATTTCTAAATACAATCAAGTTCCCAATTAAAGGTGAAGAGGATTCCTATATTGAGATAGCAACAACACGACCGGAACTATTACCAGCCTGTCAAGCACTTTTTATTCATCCAAATGATGACCGATTTTCAGATTATGCAGATAAAAAAGCTATTATTCCATTATTTGATAGAGAAATTCCTATTTTAAAAGATAAAGATGTTGATAAGGAATTTGGTACCGGAGCTGTAATGTGTTGTACTTTTGGTGATGAGCAAGATATTCGCTGGCAACAAAGATATGACCTCCCCCTAAATTGTGTGATAGCACCAGATGGAACAATAACTAATAGCGGTAAGAAATATGATGGTATGGAAATTGCAGAAGCGCAACGTGAAATAGCATTTGACCTTATAGAAGAAAATTATATGAGTGATCAAGAACGAATCAAACACCGAGTTTTGTGTCATACTGAAAGAGGGGATTGTGAAACTCCGCTTGAATTTTTAACGACGAAACAATTCATGATTAGATTGAAAAAATACGCGCCAATGTTAATTAAAGCAGCAAAAAAAATGAATTGGTATCCTTCTTTTTATCTCCAGAGAGCTATAGATTGGATAGATGCATTAGAATGGGATTGGATTATTTCTCGCCAAAGACTTTTTGGGACTCCAATACCCTTTTGGCATTGCAAAGATTGTAATCAAATAATTCCACCAAAAGAAGATGCGAATTTCCCCATAGATACTTCTGAAACTCTCGCACCAATAGAATCATGCCCTAATTGTGGTTCTAAAAACATTAAAGGAACAACAGATGTCTGTGATTGTTGGGTAGATTCTAGTTTAACAGCTCTGACTATTACTAAATGGTATGAAGATCGAGAATTTGCTAAAAAATGGATCACTTCCCAATCAGAAAAAATTCTGCGTTTACAAGGCCATGATATTATACGCACTTGGTACACTTATACCACTTTTCGTACAATGCAATTAACTGGTGGGTTACTACCTTTTGGAAATGTCTTAATTAATGGTCATGTTCTTGGGCCTGATTCAGTTAGGATGTCAAAATCTCGGGGGAATGTTGTTGATCCTCGAGAAGGAATTGAACAATATGGAGCTGATGCGATAAGACAAACTGTTTTAAGTAAGAAAATTGGTTCCGATTTTCCTTTCCAATGGGATAAAGCTCAGTATGGCAAGTCTTTTCTCCAGAAACTGTGGTCCGTTTCAAGATATCTCAGTATTTATTTTGAAGATATTCCAGAAAGTCGTCCTCGTTATACCCCAATTGATCGCTGGATTTTGGCTGAATTAGAAAAACTTCGTAAAGAAGTCACAGAGAAAATGGATAATTATGAATTCCATGCAAGTTTACAGTTATTGCAAGAATTTACTTGGAAAAAATTATGCGATAATTATCTTGAAAGCGTTAAACCTTTTTTCAGATCGAAAAATAAGACACGTTTTGCTACAGTCACAAATATCCTAAAAGATATCCTTTGGGCAATTCTTCGTATGTTATCACCATTCTGTCCTCACATAACAGAAACAATCTATCTTAAAATGTTTAAAAAAGACGTTAAGAAAATTTCAATACATGCTTGTAGTTGGCCAGAAAGAGATACACGAAAACACACTAAAAAGAAAGTTGAATTAGGTGAATTACTAATTGAGTTAATCGCTATTACGAGGCAAGAAAAATCTAAACAAAGAATTGCTTTAAATCAACCATTAACAAAAGTTACCTTAAATATTCCAAAAAAACACATATCCCAAGTGAAAGAACATTCAGACCTTATCAAATTAC
>JAYEJY010000109.1:0-4115 GCA_034660795.1 Promethearchaeati archaeon
AAAGTTATCCCTTTACCAAGATTAATTCGTAAAATTTCGTTCATTTTCTGAAAAAGATATATCCTCAAAAAAAGATCAGTTATTCTATTATTGAATGCTAATATGAAAGATTTTTTTGTTCTTCGTAAAATATCACTTATAGTACCACTTAGAGTTAGAAGAAAGAAATCTCTCAGTTGCTTTTCATTAAATTCTTTTATTATATCCTTTGCAAGTATAATTTTTTCAATTAATTTTTCTTGTTTATTGAGACCATGGATACTCCCTAAATAATTCGATATATAATCAATCTCTTCATACATTTTGGAAAATTTTCTATTTTGTTGTATTTTAGATACGGTTGAATTCTTTTCTAAATTCTCAATCTTTTCTCGTATTTTTTTAATAAAAAAATCTCTTTTTTCAGCTAGGTTTGGAAGATTTATTGAATTTGATTGACATTTAACATTAGCCATCAAAACAGATAAAGGATTTATTTCAACACCAAAACTATTAATACCCAGATAACAAGCCTCTAATAATGAAGTCCCACTACCTGCGAAATTATCTAAGATAATACCTTTTTCATTTGGAAGAACATAATTAATTAGTGAACGAACCATTTTTGGATGAAATTTACCTTTATAGGGATGCATATAATGATTTAAGTAAAGAGACTTTTCCTCCCTAATTGTAAAATAATCAGCTAATTTTTTCTCATAATATAATGTTGATGAAGAAGGAATTTTAAGAAAATTGTTTGTTAAATATGAGAATAGAATTTCAATATTTTTGTCAACATCTTTTTTTGTATTACTTATTTTCGAAATATATTGAGACTTTTCCAAAAAATATTGGTTAGTAATAAATCTAAAAAGATTTAAGTTATCATTTTTAAAAAATTGGACATTCTTATTTATCACACCTTCGGGAAAAATAATTCTTAAGAGATCTTTAGGGTGTTTCTGACTCTCAAAAATTAGAAAGATTTCTCTGGTATAAGCAAGTCGTCGAACGAGATTTGTTACTTCACCTAAATTCAGCTTTTCCCCATAATATCCTTGAATTCTTCCATATGGTAATTCCATTGTAATAATATCTTGAATTCTAATTGGATCTGCAAGAAAGTAACTCAATGGAGGTCTAACTAAAAAATCAACAAAATTACGAATGGGTTCAATTTGCCCAAAAAGTGACTGCAATTCTAAATAAGCTAATTGATTGGGTTCATGTTCACTTTTTATATTGTTAAAAATTTTGAAATAATAATATGTCCTCATAGTATATAATTTTGAGAATAATATATAATCATAGCAGACTAAAATAAAATTCAGTAATTTCTTAAAAAGAAAATGGGCCAAATCTTTTATTTATAAGGTGAAATAATCTTTATAACTTCTTCATAGGAGAAATATTCTTTTATTAAAATTAAAGCTGCATAAAACTTTGCTCTTCCCACACCTGTATACCTTAATTTATATTTTATGGGTGAAAAAATTTCATCATAAGAATACTTATAATTCAAGTCTTCTAATATCCAGAGCCATTTCAATGTTAACAGGAATAATTTTGAATCTATACCAGGTAATTCAGGTGGTTCTCTAGAAAGTTTATTAGTTTCATATATTTCAATAAGTAATTCCCAAAATTCTTTATTTCCTTTTTTATGTGTTTCAAAATCCTTTAGAATATTATCAAAAGTAAATAATTCAGGTTTTGGATCTCCATTAATATAAGGGATCACTTTGAAATCATAGAGATTAAACCAAGGATAAGACCTTTTAGATGGTCTTTTCAGCTTTCGTTTTTTTACCTTTTTACCAGGATATTTAATGCCTACAATTGGTTCCTCTTCAGTACCCTCAACAATGAATTCAATGAACCATTTCTCTTTATGACAATAGGGATAAAGAGCTTCAGCAATTTCTTGATAAATTTTTTCTGTATCCTTAATTTCCAAAATTTCTCTGTTTGTCATATTTATTATGAAAAATAAAGTGTCATAATATTTTACTTACAAAAAAATGTAACTATCTTTAAAATAATTTTCTAGTAAATAACAAGCGCTATGGATTGGGATACAGTAAGCTTCGTTACAGGAAGCCAAATACGATTTAAGATACTCATCGAATTAAATAAGAAAAAAGCAACACCATCGGAACTTGCTAAACTATTAAAATATCCTATAAGCCATATAAGTACCACTTTATCAGAATTAGAAGAAAAGGAATTAGTAATCTGTCTGACTAAAGAACGACGGAAGAACAAATATTTTGACATATCAAAAAAAGGGAGAGAATTATTGAAATTCATCAATAAAGAAACAAGAACTGATTTTACTTCTGAAAAATAAGAATAGTTTCTTTACGGATATTACCAACGGAAGTCTTATGAAGTTCCCTCTTAATTACCTGGTCTTCCTTAAAACCGGTTTTTTTGGCAATTTCTAATAAAACTTCATCATTCTCTATTTCATGATACCGGTCATTAACTTTGAAGTGATTATTACCAATAACAATAGCACATTTAGTGCCAGGTTTCATGACCCGATACATCTCTTGAATAGAATAGAGCATATCAGTAAAGAATTTATAAATACGATAGCCAGCGTTTTTCCTACCGTTCTTTAATAATAATCCAACAAACTTCAAACCAGTTTCGATTTCTCCTAGAGGGTCATCTATTTCCTCATGGAATCTTTTACTTAATTCTTCTTTGTCATAATTGATACGAGGGTTACCCATCATATCTTCTTGTAACTGGTCCATGGAGTCGACTAAATTAAGAAGGACTAATTGTGGATAGTCATTTTTAATATAATCCAAAGCTGTGGAATATGGAGGAGAGTTAACAATACCATCAACTGAATTATCTTCAAACATATCCATGTCTCGAGTGTCACCAACATAACAAGTTGTGCCACCAAGGTCGATTTTCAATAAGTCATTCAATCGATGGAATAAATAAATACGTAAGAAAAGGTCATTGATACGTTCTTTTAATAAGTCAATATATTCCGCTGTTCGTCTTCGTAAAAAGTCACTAATAGTACCGCTAATAGATAACAGTAAAAAATTGTGTATTTCCTCATTAGAGATAATATCTAAACACATTTTAGACAGAAGAATTTCTTTAGCTAAAAACTTGTTTTTCTGTAATTTCCTTATATCTTTAATATCCTCTTTAACGCTCTCAACCTCTTTGTCAAGCTCTTCAATGGAAAATTTGCTTTGAAGTAAAACTTTCTGGTTAGATCTTCTAGCTCGTAGAACTTTTAATTCATTTTCGTATAATGTCATAAATTCCGCTATGCTCTTTCGAAGTTTCTCAATCGGAAAAGTTAATGAATTACATTTAACATTTGACATTAAGACAGAGAGAGGATTAATATCAACTCCCAAACTATCTAATCCAAGATAATTAGCTTCAACCAGTAACGTTCCACATCCTGCGAAATTATCTAAAACAACACCCTCTTTCTCGGGATAAACATAATTTAATAATGCACGAACCATTTTTGGATGAAATTTCCCTTTATAAGGATGCATATAATGATTCAGATACAGAGAAGGTTCTTCACGAATAGTAAAATAGTCAACCAAACGTTTACCAATAGATAAAGTGGAAGAAGGAGGAACACGATAATAGTTCTCAATAAGATGTTTAGAAAGGGTTTCTACATTATTATCGATTTCTTTTTCATTACGACTCAATTTAGAAATATATTGTGACTTTTCTAAATAATATTGATGAGTGATAAATCGGAAGAGAATCTTGTCATCCTTCTCGAAAAATTGAACATTTTTACCAATTACACCATCAGGGAAAATTTCGGTGAGCATTTTTTCAGGTTCTGCTACTTTATTTAACAAAACAAAAATTTCTCTAGTATATGCAAGTCGTTTAATCAAAGGAGTGAGATCAGTAATTTCTTTTTTCTCACCATAAAATCCTTGAATTTTGCCATAGGGTAATTCCATAGTAAGAATATCTTGAACACGAATGTCTTCAGAAGTAAATAATTGTAAAGGAGTTCTAGCTAATGAATCATAAAAATTCTTAATTGGTTGAACTTTCCCAAAAAGGCCTTTTAGTTCTAAATAAGCAAATTCATTTACTTCATCTTCACTTTTGAT
>JAYEJY010000110.1:0-4114 GCA_034660795.1 Promethearchaeati archaeon
TTTTCGCTCCTTTGATGATAATTTGTTCTCGTATATTTTCTGTTGCCAAAGTGGTTTATACCCTCAATAAATTATAATAAAGAATTATTCATGAATAATGAGAAAGATGTCCTATCAATTAATGGAATGCTGTTTCTCCATTTTGTAAACTGTTTACATTTGCTATCCTTTTTGACTTTTTAGATATCTAAGAAAAATCAACAAGAAATAAGAGACTAAGTTAGAGAGGTAATCGAAAGTATTACAAGAGAATCCATAAAATCATTAAATAGAAAAATACAAGATTGATTAGATATCCAATGGAAACTAATGTTATTTACTATGAAGATTGCATTCCTGCTATTCCGGATAAAATTCCTCCTAAATCTATTGATTTAGTTATAGCAGATCCTCCTTTTGGTATTTCATTTACTGGTAAAGAAGCACAATATAATAGAAAAAGCAAATATGTTATACAAGGATATAAAGAAGTGTCACCAGACAATTATCTGGATTTTTCTCGTAAATGGATAAAAGCGATTTACCCCGTTCTTAAAGATACGGGAAGCGCCTACATTGTTTCCGGATGGACGAATTTGAAAGAAATTCTAATTGCCATTGATGAAGCAGGTTTTATTACCCAAAATCATCTTATCTGGAAATACCAATTTGGTGTTTTTACAAAAAGAAAATTTGTTTCTAGCCATTATCATATTTTGTTTTTAGTAAAGGATAAGAAAAATTACTATTTTAACAAAGTAGATCATTACCCTGAAGATGTTTGGGAAATTAATCGAGAATATCTTCCAAAGGAAAAGAAAAACTCCACAAAACTACCTGATAAATTAGTGAAACGATTTCTTATGTACTCGAGTAAAAAAGGTGACATTGTATTAGATCCCTTTATGGGAAATGGTACAACTGCTGTTATGTGTCTGAAAACGGACCGAAAATATATTGGTTTTGAAATAAATCCTCATGCAAAAGCAGTAATTGAGAAAAATATTTCACAAGCTAAATAACTCTTGTTTTATTTTATTTTGAATTTGTGGATTCACACAAGACTCGGAGTACGTCATTGTAAGGAATAATTCCAACTCTGCACCGCTTAAGGTGTGTGAATCCAGTTATAAGAAACAAATACCTATTAAAGAAGGTATTTTTTCCTTTTACTTGTATTTGATTTCACAATAAAATTTATATCGTTTCATACGTTAGATAAGATAATATTAGAATCAAAATCATTATTTGATTCATTAGTAGACTATAGCATTTATTGAATCTATAATAGGAGATAACAGTTATGTATTCAGGCCTACTATTTTCAAATGAGCCGCTTTTTTATGAAATTATCTTATTTGTAGCTATTGTTGTAGCTATTTGTGTATTTTTCTTACTTTTCTTTATTCCAGCTGGTTATGGGCGGCATATTGATAATAAATGGAGTTTGAAAATCCCAAATAGATTAGGGTGGTTTATTATGGAAATTCCCACAGTTGTTATTTTCGCTTTATGTTTTATATTTAGTGATAAATGGTCCAGCTGGACTCATATAAGCTTTTTACTCATTTGGAATGCTCATTACGTTCATCGAGTTTTTATTTATCCTTTAATAATTAAAAATGGTAAGAAATTGCCTGTAACAATTATCTCAATGGGTTTTATTTTCAATGTTGTAAACACCTATTTACAAGGTAGGTGGCTTTTTACCCTTTCAGATCCTCAATATTCATCAGATCTTCTTTTTCCACTTAGCCCCATAAATTATTCCAATGTAGATTGGCTATACTCTCCTATTTTTCTATTTGGTTTAGTGCTCTTTATTGTCGGCTATTTTATTAACAAACAATCAGACTTAATTCTTCGTAATCTTCGAACGGAAAGTAACCAAAGGTATAAAATTCCTAATCAAGGACTTTATCGTTTTGTTTCTTGCCCTAATTATTTGGGAGAATTATTAGAATGGCTGGCTTGGGCTATAATGACCTGGTCTCTTCCGGGGACAGTCTTTTTCATTTGGACAACTGCTAATCTCTTACCTCGTTCAATTTCACATCATAAGTGGTATCATGAACACTTTGATAACTACCCAGATAATCGTAAAGCCTTAATCCCCTTCCTTTTATAATTTAATAAATGAAAAAAGAGGGGAATCAAACTTGCATTTCAACATCTATTTTATCTAGGTATAATTCAAAGAAATTACTAAATATTTTAGCTTTCCCTAATGGCTTAAATCTAATTTTCCCTCTAAAAACTGCTTTCCGAACATCAATGTCCATATTCATCATTTTTACTAAAATATCCTTATTTTTGAAACGCAATTCTATTGTGGGATTTTCTATAGCTCCACGTCCGGTTTCAAAATCTCCTTGATCTATTTTTATCCAGAACCATTTTTTTTCTGGGAAATTTTTTATTGAAAATTGTATATTCTCCTCTGCAACTTCAAAATCGTAATAGAAATCTTCTTCTGAGTTTGCAATAAGGATAATAAATTCGAAATAAGGTTCAAGATCATGCCACTCAATCGCCTTTTCTTTTAACATTGGCACATATTTTTCTTCTAGTTTCTTGATTTTTTCCTTGGTTTTTTGTGAAACTTTCTTTCTATCTATTTCTTCTTTAGTTTCAACTTTTGTCCCAATAATGCCTAGCTCTTCTAATTTTTCCTTCGTGGGTTGACCTGTTTCCCAATCCCATCCTCTATATTTATAGTATTCTTGTAGGTTTTTTTCTAATTGTAATTTAACTCCTGCTGTAATCCCATTATCTAATACTTTTAAGACATGTTTTGGGAGATAATCATCATTTCTTGTAATCCCCATTTTACAGGAAATCACCCTCTTTAAATTAAATATTCGCTCTCCGGTTTTCATGAATTCTTTTGGAGTGTATTTGAAATCTGTTGCATAATTTAAAAATCTTGCATAATCTGAAATTCTAGGTAACGTTACAAAATTACAATTAACCGCAGAATCATCTATCCCTCTTAAATCTTGAAGGTGCATTACTCCTTCTTCTCTACCAGTTATATCTGTATTAGGTCCTGATATAATATTAAATTCTGGGGCTTCAAATCCTCCTATCTCTGTTTGGAACCAATCAGCTTTTTCATGACTAGCACCAACACATGCAGTCATATATGTTAAAGCTTGACCAGCATATGCCCGAGGGTCATGCATAGGAATTTCTAATCCCTTGACTTGTACAGCAAGTCCAGGATCAACATTCCATCTTTGTGCCATGCGTTTAGTTCCCTCTGCAAGTATATCTCCAACACCTTTTCTGAAAACAATCTTCTCGATTAATTCACATATTATTTTTTCATTTCCCCAATGAAAGTCTTTGATTGAAAACTCTTTCAGATCTTTCTTTATATATTCAATGCCAATTTTGTTTTCCACAAGGAAAATAAGAAAAGCAATTGACACACCACTTGAAATAACATCTATACCATATTTATTAGCTAGATGTCCTGCTTTTATTACAACATCTCGGTTGAAAACACCACAAAGAGGACCATATGAACCTACTGTTTCATATTCAGGACCATCAACAATTATTTCATTAGATTTAGATTGAAGAACAGTATGTTTAGCACATTTTAATTTGCAACCAGCACAACCAGAAGTAAAAACTGGCATTTCTTCTTTTATCGTTTTTTCTGTTAGTTTCTCTGCAGGGAATTCTGTTTCTGTAAAATAATAAGCTGGTACATCCCCTGCAAACATTCCCATATCCATATACATATTTGTTCCATATAGGTATTGCATTTTAGGAAGGATTGATGAAACAAGATCTGCTTCTTTTTCCTTTTCAATTTTTTTCTTAAGTTTTTTCATAGCAGAGATATCTTGACCCTTTATTTGATTTCTCCCTTGAATTGCTATTGCCTTTAGATTTTTACTTCCCATAATAGTTCCTAATCCACATCTACCTTGGGCCCTACCATCATCATTCATTATTGCTGCATATCTAACTAAATTTTCACCTGCTTGCCCTATACAAGCTATTCGTAGACCATTGATCTTATGTTTCTCCTTCAATTTTTCCTGTGTTTTATATGTACCTAATCCCCATAAGTTTTCAGCCTCATGAAAAGTGATTTCTTCATTTTCAATTAGTATATAGC
>JAYEJY010000111.1:0-4091 GCA_034660795.1 Promethearchaeati archaeon
TTTCGAATTGACTATTTTAACCATTATATTTTCTTTTGTTTTTTAGAGGTTTTGCTGCTTCTTACTTTTTTAATCAGTTAACTTTTTGTTATTCCTCTTTTCAGTAATGAATTATTAAGAAATAGTAAAAGGAAAGTCTAAACAAAAAAGAAAAAAAGAAAAATGAAGCAGTTACTGCTTCTTTCTTTTCCGTAGTATACAAGCGAGTAAGCCAATAAATACTAATCCGAAGCCATAAACATAGACTGGTATAGGTGATTTGATAGTTAATCGAGGATTTGTTTGTAGTATTCTTACTCCATTCATTCCCTCTGCTAGAAAGATGTATCCTTTATGGACTGTCAGAGAGTGATGATCAGCTTCGTCATCAAATTTTCCGATGGCTCTGGGATGAGCGATATTGCCAACATCATATACTGTTATTCCTTCTGTAGCATCTAAGAGGTAGACATACCTATCTTCAATTGATAACCATATGGGATTCATATAATTGAAGAACTGGCCGATTTTTTCTGGTTTCACTGGATTTGACAAATCAATGATATCAAAGCCTTCATTGCAAACAGTATAAGCATAATTACCACTTATTTTTACATCGGTATAGAATGATCCTGTTCGAGTATAGTTGCTGATTTGTTCTGGTTCGTAAGGATTTGTCATATCAATGACATGGAGATACTCTTCCGCTGCAATAATGAGATTGTTACCTTTCATATCAACTCCGTAAACGTCTCCGTGTTCATCGTATCGTAATGAGATTTGTGGGTAATCAGGATAATAAATATCTATTATTGCAACACCAGCTGCTCCCTGTGCTATATAGGCATATTCATCTGAAACATAGAAATCATAAAATCCGCCTGAGACAGTTATGTTTCCTAAATATGTTGGGGTTGTTGGGTCGCTGATATCAAGAATTACTAGTATTGTATCAAAACCATACCCAGCTAACAGGTAAGCATAATTGTTTCTCACTATAACACCTTGTATAGAGGTTTGGTAATTGTAATAATAACCAATTTTTGTGGGTTGTTCAATATTTGATATATCCAATATTTCCATGACGTAGTCATCTGCAACATAGGCATAGTCGTCTTTAATGAAAACATGACTGGTTTGCCCATTATACAGATCAAAATAAGTTGATTCCAGATTTGTTGGGTCTGCTATGTCAATAATTTCAATGGCATAATCATTATAAGCGTAGAGTTTTTCTCCGTAAAGATAATAATCCGTTATTCCTGGGAGTGTGAATTCATCAAAGTCGCCAACATATTGTGGATTTGTTTTATTTCTCCAATCAAAGACTTCGATTTGCTCACCCTCATTAACAAATAAATAAGAATCTTTTACGACAATACTTGCAGCTGTATCATTATAGGATATTTGCGGAATAATTGATAGTAGATTTGCTGGGTCTGTTGCATTTAAGATAGCGCCATAATTTTGAGAGGCATAGTAAATGAAATTGTTTTCGTAATCCATTGCGATTATGTTTCCGGCAGCTGAAAAGTCATCTAATTGTATGATGTTTTCTTTATCTGTAATATTATATGAATATATATTATCCCAAGCAATACTTATTAGATAAGCATAACCACCTGCTATTTCTAATTCATCTGGAACATTTGTAAAACTGAAATAAATCGATGTTGGTGTATTACGTTTGGTGATGTTTATTACTCTGAAATAACTACTATCCAGAATGTATACAAAATTAGGTGTTCCGTGTATATCTTTTATATTCAATATTGAACTCCAATTACAGATTCTTACAGGATTGGAAAGATCACTTATATCTACTACACTGAAACCTGTTGAATTAGCAGCAAATACTAAGTCATTATAGACACTTATTGCTTTACATGAATATTCGCTCCAACCACCAAGCACTTCCATTGAGTTTTCGGATTTATTTATAACAGCAAATCCTTCATCCCCTAATGCAACATAGATATAGGAACCATCTACGACAAGGTCGTTGATAAAGCCATAATTATCATCAAAGAAACCAATTTCTGTAATATTATTTTCATCTGCAGTATTTTGTAATAACTCAGGATTAGGAGGAAGGGCATTAATTCTTACTTCCGAGTTGTTTTCTTCTTGTGTTGTGGTAGCCGTCATTATTTTGTTTTGAGAAGCTATAGAAATAAGAAACAAGAAAAGTAACAAGAAAGTAAGAATATTTCTTTTTTCCACTAAGAAATTCTTTTTCATTTTTATTCAACCTTCTATTGTTCATCGTCAAAATATTACTTAATTTTATACCTTCTTTTTTTAGTAAAAAAAGTCTTTGCTTAGAGGAATGGATAATATTTTAAGAATCCTCTTAATTTGTAAAAAGAGTATTAGTTATAGTTATTTGCAGTGCTTATTTCTTATAATTTACGTTTTCTTTTATTACCACAGGTAGTCTTTGGCGTCCATTGCTGATGAAGACTTGTAAAATTCCTCTGCTCATCCCATATACAATAAAATCTGCAACTTTTTCCAATGGTTCATTTTGTTTATGGCTTATTTTTAAGACTGTTTGATTTCCTTGGCATTCTTTGAAGACTTTACTATAGTTGTTAAAGAGTTTTTTTTGCGTTTCTCCTTCTAATGACAAGTATTTTTCAGTGGAAATTGTTTGTCTTGGTTTAAGTTCTCCAGCTCGAATCATTATTACAAGAACATCTTTTAATAATGATTTTTTGGTATCTTGTCGGTTTAGATTTTGATCTAATATTTTTAGTGTTTCATACATTGCTTGGGTATTAAAATTCAAACTTGTTTCTGCTAAAGCATCTGTTAAGACATCTATAGTCTTTGCTAAAATAGGTATTTTATCCATACCCTTCTCTGTTGGATAGAGAACAGTTGCATATTGCATATTTGAGGTCGTATCAACGAGTAATTGCTTACCTTTTGGGCTAATTAATGCATATTTTTGTGATGCGCGTGGGACAATTTCTCCACCTGCGTATTTCTTTTTGATAATATTTGCTAATTCTTGCGAATTTATTTTTTGAGCCATTATCCAGTCAGGCATAAAGGCGCTATTGATCTTATTACTTTCAAAATCAATGAATAATACTCCAAACCAGTGGGTAAAATCTTTTCCAATATTCTGTATTTTTTCTTCAGCTATTTCTTTGAAAGGAGTTGGTAGTCCCTTTTGTTCATCTTCTTTTTCCCCTATCGATTTATACTCCAATAACACTTTATCAATTAATTTCCCAAAATTTTCATGATCGCCATAACTTGTTCTTACAGCAAATTTTAGCATTTTAAGAAGTTCTTTTTCATAATCTGGTTTATCAATTAATGCTACAGCTATATCGATTAATTTTGTTTCGTCTACTTTTCTGATTGCTCTTCCGACAATCATTTGTTCATTTGTTCTGGTTGTTACTTTCTCAATTTGAGCATGTGATATTCCTGTATAAAATTCACCCAGATGGGCAAGGTTTTGTAAAAATTCTAGATATTCACTTTTTTCTCTTGAGATATTTGCAATATATGCAATAGGTCCTAGAATGATATCAAAGGAGACCAATAAAAGAGCTTTTACCCCCATTTTTCGTAATAGGGGTTTAGAAAAAGTTGATAATTCTAATGGTTTGATAAAATCTTTCTTCTGGCTCATTTATTTAAAACTCCCTTCTTACCAAAGAGATTTTTTTGATTCTTTTATTCTAAAGGATTATGTATTTCACCTTAGATACTCTAATTTTTTTCCTCTTTCCCTCTCTTTTTTTTAGAGCTTCTTTATTTCTTTCCAAGTATATTATTTGTTTTTATCCTTTTTTATCTTATCTTTCTTGCAAATTCTAGCATTTTTATTTATTATTTGTTTTAATACCTATTTTTTCTGTTTTCAGAAATAAGACTTTTTATTTTAATAGTTTTTGGGTTAGCATTTAGATTATGTATATTTTAAGGTTTTAAGTTATTCTTTTTAGAAGAAGCTTATTTAATAAATAAAAAACTATAACAAAAATCAAGAAAAAATTCTGATTATTCAATTGCCCAAAAAAAATAGCATAAAAAAATATCATAATGAACGTTAAAAGAATAAAATAATTTAAGAATACAAAGAAGGCTAT
>JAYEJY010000112.1:0-4039 GCA_034660795.1 Promethearchaeati archaeon
CGAAAAAATTCAAGAATGAAATTGATAAACTACAACATTATATTAAAGAACGAGGTACTCAACGAGCACTTTATTTCCCTCCCTTGATCTTAACGATCGGAATTGCCATAGCTTTAGGTTTGAGTGCAATCTTCATCTATCAAGGAACACTAACAGTAGGTCAAGCTATAACAATAAATGGTTCTCTAATCCAATTATATGATCCAACATATCAAATCTCATGGGTCTTATATTTATCACAGATGGGGTTAGCAGGCGCTAAAAGAATCGTTAGCACAATGAAAGAAGAAGAAATCATTTATGAAAAACCATCAGCAATAAATTTAGAGACTATACAAGGAAAAGTCGAATTTCGAGATGTGGATTTCAGTTATTACAAATTACAGCAAAAACGATTAGCACGAAATTTGAAGCGAAAAGATTTAACCGAAGATGAATTACAAGAAGAACGAGAAAGAGTTGAAAAATTGAAAGAAATTCGAGCAACTTTAAAAGATATTAACTTCGTTGCTCAACCAGGAAAAATTATAGCAATTTTAGGACCAACAGGCAGTGGAAAGTCAACATTAACGAAATTAATAGCCCGGATGTATGATGTTGATTCTGGTGAAATATTAATTGATGATGTTAATATTAATGACATTACCTTACAATCTTTACGAGAAAATATTGGCGTTATAGAACAAGATATCTTTCTCTTTTCAACAACTCTTAAAGAGAATATCGCTTATGGTGCATCAGGAGATGTCACTGATGAAGAAATAATCGAAATAGCTAAAGCTGCTCAAGCTCATGAATTCATCACCTCATTCAAAAAGGGTTACGATACCCTTGTTGGTGAACGAGGAGTCACTTTATCTGGTGGCCAAAAACAACGAATTGCAATTGCACGAGCATTCTTAACAGATCCAAAAATTTTGATTTTAGATGATTCAGCTTCAGCTATAGACGCCAAAACAGAAGAAAAAATACAGAAAGCAATGGATAGACTTCTTACAAAACGAACCGTTTTTATTATCACCCATCGATTAGCAACTATCAAACGAGCAGATAAAATAATTGTTTTACGCAAGGGGAAAATTGTTGCTAAGGGAACTCATGATGAATTACTACGTACAAGTTTAGATTATCGACGAGTATTTGGTCGTCATCTTGATTTGCCACCATTAGAAACTGAAGGACTTGCTTCTGCAACTGGAGGGAATTCATAATGTCATGGTTTGGTGTAGGACGAAGTGATGAAGATACGGAAAGAGAATTTTCTGATCGAGAATTAACTAAAAGAATGTGGCAATATATTAGACCCTATAAGAAAACAATAGTTATTACCACTATTTTGATTGTTATTAATACTCTGCTTGGTCTTTTACCTCCATATATTACAGGAAAAATTCTTGATTTGGCAACCCTAACTCCAACAGAAAACACCTTTTTAATAATATTATTACTTATTATTGGTAATATTTTGGTTGGTGGATTACAATGGTTTCTATATGAATATTTACGGGTAGCTTTAACTATCAAAGCTATTTCACAAACTGTAAGAGATATTCGTTATGATATGTTTATTCGATTACAGAATCATGATTTGCGATTTTTTGATACCCATATTACGGGAAAAATAATGTCTCGAGTAATGAATGACGCTGACACCTTACGCGATACCCTTGTATTTATCTTTCAATTACTTGGTAATGGACTTTTAATTATTGGTTCCGCCTCTTTACTCTTTACTATAAACTGGAAATTAACATTAGTTTCTCTCGCAATGACACCAATAATCCTCCTTATCATGTTTTTTTATCGAAAATTTGTCAGAAGAACAATGCTTCGTTGGCGAAAAACTGTAGCCAAAGTAAATGCTGCTATGGGTGAAAGTGTTTCAGGAATTGCAGTGAGTAAGAGTTTCTCCCGAGAAAAGAAAAATTTGAAGAATTTTAGAGAAACTAATAACGAAAATTATCGTGCAGCATTTAAACGATCATTAACATTTGCCACAATTTTTCCAATTGTCGCTCTTTTTCAAACACTCATATTAGTCGTATTATATCTTTATGGTTCTAATATCGTGATATTCAGTTTAGAATTAACACCTGGAGAGTTGTATAGTTTTACATTATACCTTTGGCGCTTTTTTTTCCCCTTAATGCAAGTTGCGAATTTTTATTCCCAGTATCAAGCTGGTTTATCAGCGATGGAAAGAATTTTTGGTTTGATGGAAGTTGAATCTGAGGTTAAACAAAAAGATGAACCAATTATTTTAGATAAATTACAAGGTAATATTGAATTTAGAAATGTTGATTTCTGGTATGAAGAGGATGAACTTGTTTTTGAAGACTTTTCTTTAAAAATAAATGCGGGAGAAACGATTGCATTGGTTGGCCATACCGGTGCTGGGAAAACAACATTAGCTTCTCTTCTTGGTAGATTCTATGAAATAAAAGGAGGGGATATCTTAGTTGATAATAAAAGCATAACCGATTTACATCTAAGATGGTATCGCCAACAAATAGCAATGGTTCTTCAAGATAGTTTCCTTTTTTCAGGGACAATAAAAGAAAATATCCGATTTGGTAGGATCTATGAAAATACAACTGATGAAGATGTTTATGCTGCTGCAGAAGCTGTTCAGGCAACAGAATTTATTGAAGATTTTCCAGATGGCTTTGAAACGGATGTTCTTGAACGAGGTAAAAGACTTTCAACAGGACAAAGACAACTCATTACTTTTGCTCGAGCATTATTTGCAAATCCTAGAATCTTAATTTTAGATGAAGCAACAGCAAGCGTTGATGCATATACTGAAGCTATGATTCAAGATGCTCTTGAAACAATAATGGAAGGGAGAACATCAATCGTAATTGCTCATCGATTATCTACGATCAAAAATGCAGATCGTATTGTGATGATTGAAAATGGAAAAATTGTTGAAATGGGTTCACATGATGAATTATTAGAAAGGCAAGGAAAATATGCTGAGTTATATGATACCTATTTCAAACACCAATCTCTGTTATGAGATTTTTTTTACTTATAAATCCATTCTTTGTACTATTAAGGCAATGATAAAGATTATTACAGCAATTGTTCCGATAAAAATCCAAAAAGGCGCTTGAAGAAATATTTCCGGGAAATCCTTAAAATTCACCCCGCCTATTGATGCCAATAAATCGGGGATTGTTATTATTGCTGTTATTACAGCTAATAATCTCATCCTATCATTCATTTTATTTGAAGCAGATGAGAGATATACTTCAACTATACTACTTGCTCTTTCGCGATAATTAATACTTAGATCATTTGCCTCCAAGATATGATCATATATATCTGTGAAATATGTTTGAGTTATTTCTGAGATTAGATTTACTTTATCGACTGCTAATTCTCGAAGGACCATGCGCTGTGGTCGAATTGCTTTAACTATAATAAGAATATTTGTTCGTAAATCAAAGGTTCGATCTAATAGCTCTCTATCTGGTTCATGAACAACTATTTCTTCAATCTCTTCAATAACATCTTCTATAGCTTCAAGTAGTTCTAAGTAACCATCAATGAAAGTATCAATTATTTCATAAGTGAGAAAACCGGATTTTTGAGTTAAAATTCTTTGGTTTTTAAGAAGAATACGATTGTATACTCTTTTTAAGCTAATCCCGCCACGTTTTTCTCGAATTGTTATTACATAATTTTTGCCTAGATAGATAGCAATTTGATATGGTTCCAATTCATCTTGATCAGGTTGTTCCCTTACTCCTGCTAAAATAATGAATAAATAATCCGGATATTCTTCTAGTTTTGGTCTTTGATTTGCTTCTAAACAATCCTCAATTGTTAATGTATGAAAATTAAATACCTTTTGTAAGGAGGTCATTTCTTCTATCGATGGTTCTATTATATCTATCCAAATGGTGCCCAAATTTTCATTGACTGCTTTTTCAATATTTTTTTCATGAAGCATCGAATCATTCTTTGAAAAAGATAAGATTCTTTTTATCATTATTATTCACCACAAACAGTTTTATATTCTCTATTTTTTTTA
>JAYEJY010000113.1:0-14248 GCA_034660795.1 Promethearchaeati archaeon
TTCATTAATCTCACATAATTTCTTAAATCGATAATAATCTACGAGAGCGATAATGCAAAGAGGTGCTTTTGTTAAAAATGGTGCGCCTACATCTTTTGCTAATCGGGTCATTTTTTCTTTATCATCCAAAACTAGTAAGGAATAATTTTGTAAATTCCCTGAAGAAGGGGTACGTGAACCTATTTTTAATAATAAGTCTATTGTTTCTTTGGCAATGGGTTTATCAAGATACCTTCTTATTGATGTATGATTCAATAAATTTTCAATTGTTTCATTCATTCTTTCTACCTCTATTCTATTTTCTTATTCTAAAGTTGGGTTCTCATCAAGATCCTGTAATGTATATGAACTAATAGATGGTTCCGGATCTTTAATTATCGTTGGAAGATCCATATCAGTAGCTTGCTGTTGGTCAAGTTCTTCTTGATAATCGGAACCATGTAATGTGCTTTTGACTTTAAATAAAATCAAACCAATGATACTAACTATCACACAGATTGTTCCACCGACAAGTAATATATACGTTGGTTTGACAAAATTGGAAATTGATGCTACAATTATATTTCCTAGTAAATTAGCTAATGCTGTAAATAGGACTGCTATTGAGAATACTCTCCCTTGTTTTTCATGCGAAAAAAGTTCTTGTCTTAATGTTTGGGTGGGGATATTTGCTGCTCCGTTAACAAATCCAAAAGGAATAGTATTCACACAAATCAGGATCCATGGATTACGGTTAAATGCAAATAAGAATAACCCTATTGCTTCTAAGAAAACCACTAATAACACTATTATCAATTTCCGGTCAATTTTCCCTATTTTCATTATTATTAGTGCTGTTAAAACAGCAATAGCAGCCATCACTGCTTGAAGGGCGCCTAACCAAGTTGGTGTTAGTGCCATCTCTCCTTGTGTAATAACAGTATATAATCCATTTATTGATGCCGTTGCAAAATTAAAGATAACATAGATTATTAATGCAAAGACTATTTTTGGTTCTGATTTAGTGGCAGTATATCCTACTCGTAAATCATTAAACACTTGCTTAATTTCTGCTTTCAAATTTTCTTGTTTTTCTCTCTCAGTTTTTGTTGGTATTTTCCCTTTGTACATCAATACGATTGCTAGTATTGTTGCGAGACTTATGATCACAACCCCTATAATAAAACTATAGAGATAGCTTATGGTTATTATTGCTCCAGCAGCTATTGGTGCTATGATTGATGAAAACTGGATTATTGTCTGATTAAAAGAATTAGCTATTAGTAGATTCTTTTTCTGGATAATGAATTTGGAGTATGCACTAACAGCTAAGGATAGAAAGGTCATTCCTATATTGCTGAAAAATAATAACCCATACATTATCCAGATAAAGTTCGTATAATCTAAAACATGTACGATTTGAGTTAATCCATTCTCAAGAGGTTGTTCTGTAATAGTTTTAATAAGTAAATTATCTTGCATGAGAAATGTTACGAGAAAGCCAATGAATACGACACAACGCATAATCATTGCTGCGAAAAGTATCTTCCGTTGATCATATCTGTCTACTATTACCCCTGCAAAGAGAGTTATAAGAATCGATGGAAGAATACCTATTATATTCATTAAGCCCATTAAAGCTGCGTTTTCTGTTGTTGCGTAAATTAGGTACGAAAACGTCATTCCCATTAATATTCCGGCGATAAAATTTGTTAATTGCCCAGCAAAAACTATCATATAGGATTTATTTTTGAACAGTTCCAGTAATGAGAGTTTTTCTGTAATGATTTCTGCTTCGGGGTCGTTTTCTATTAATTGGGCTTTCACTTGTATTATTCTCCTAAACTTACTATTCTCCTTTCTTTTAAAAAGAAAATTCACTTTTAGTAGACTCAAATAGAGGTCACATTATGTGAGTTTTCAGACCTAATCGAACAGAATAAATAACTAACTTTTTAAATCATTATCTAATTAATTAGATTAAAAAGATTCTTTCTCTGGAAGGTATTTATTATGCCACTTAATCGTGTTATAGTTGAATCTCTTATGGATAAACCTGTGTTTGTTAAATCAAAAGATAATATCACTACTGTTATTGAAACGCTTTTACAATCTCGAAAAGGTTGTGTATTAATTAATAATGCTCAAAATGAAACTGTTGGCATTATCTCTGATCGAGATATCCTGCGATCAATATTAGAAAACAAGACGCTGCTTTCCCAAGGATTAAAAGCAAAGGACATAATGGTAAGTCTCGTTATCATGATTACAAATACTCAATCTCTCAAGTCAGCTGAAGATATTATGCGAAAGAATAAAATTAATCGTCTTCCTGTCGTTGAAAATCCAAAATCCAAAAAAGTTATTGGAATTGTAAATTATGATACTGTTCATAAAAACCTGTTAACAAGTTTCGCTACAAAATGGATTAATCGGCAAAGATAATACCTTATTTGTATAAAGATGAAATTTTTCAGAAATCATTATCATGTTATTAATATTCCTCATTATTCATTTATTATTAAAAATTAGAAAAAGACTAGGATTTTTTTCTCCTAGCAAAAATTATTACTGTTATTATTGAAAATGAAAGGGGTACAAGAAATACCACATTTCCACCGGCAGCTTCAGTCGTTGTTTGGTAGATAAATACTCCTTCTTCATATCCTAAATAATGGGTCGTATTTTGTTCTGCTTGCCAGAAATTTTCATAGGCTGTAACATATACATCACCGTCAGTGGTACTCTCTATTAGCGGTGCATAAGATCTCGAGTCATCATTTGTATAAATTGGTTCATTTGTCCAATCTTCACCATTATTTGTATAAGTCAAATAATAGTCATAATCAAAAGAACTGGTCAACATCTTAGAGGAGATATAACCAATGAGTCTTGTTTTTCCTTGAATCTCAAGTGATGCATCTATTAATCCATATTGTTTATCAGATACTATGTCAAATAGGATTACTTCTCTTACTTCAGACCATTTTGTTCTTATCATGGTCTGATAATTTATTGCATTACTTTTTGTATAAGAATTCCATATTACATGAAGTTTCTCAATGTCATCATATGCTAGATCATAAAATGGAGTTATATATTCTGCAATAACATAATGGTTTAACCAGTGATCAGTATAAATAAGGCAATGTGTTTCTTCTGCTTCCTCACCATCAGGCAGCAATGAATTTAAAGAATAACGATATAGTAGCGCTATTTTATTTTGTTTTGACTTTGCTTTTCTCACATTAAAAATGGATATATATTGTTCTCCTTCTTCAAAGTTATAATTTGTTATTTGGATTTCATTGGTGAAAGAGCCATCTTGGTAGATTTTATCGTAAAAATTCCCCTCCATTTTTACTATAATTAAATGAACTATGTCAGAATTATCGGCAATCACTAGAAAATCCTGCATATTGGATTGGAATTCATCAATAATTTCCCACGAATTATTCATTAAAGTTTGATAAATCACAGATTCGTTGTTATTATTGTTATAGATTAGATGAATTTCATTATTATTGTCTATATCAACATCATAATCAAAAACCGTACTATTTGTGTTTTCAGATACTACGACGCTTCTTATAATGGATCCATTGGTGAATTGTTTCTCATAAACAATTCTTGAATAATTCTCAAAATCATTCGTTGCACACCAGAATAAGTGAAGATTATCGTTTGAATCCACCATCATCTTAACATTACAAATAGTATCATTTGTTTCGGATATTGGGTGATAATTTTCCCAATCGCTAGTAGTAATGGTATTACCGGTAGAGGTAATAGCTCTGGGATAAATCATATTTAAGGCTATAATAAAAAGAAATAGATTTACAATAAAGATGGTTTTGTGCTCTCTATTCATATTAAACCCTAGTAGTAAGTGCTATTTTTTATATAAAAACTATTTTAATTAACAATTTATAATTCTTTATCTGAATAAAAGCCAACTTATTAAATTCATCAAGCACTTTACTAAACTTTTACTATTATTGAAAAATGGCAGTTATGTATATCTTTTTATACAAATTAAGATAATATAACATTAAGGGATATAGTCAAAAGTACGATCCCTTCTCTTTTGTAGAAGGTATCGGATTATTATGCCGATTTCACCTTTATATTACTGTTCATCTATTTCTAGCTAATACACTTAATAGTGAAAAAAGAGTCATGATTGAAAATTTTGATAATAAAACTGTAATTTATGAAAGTCCAATTAAAGAACAGCTGATTACTGTTAGTGATAATGAAAAAGTAAAAGTTATTGCCTTTATGCCGGAAGGCAATTATGATAATTCTAATAGTAATATGCCAATAATCTTCATTGGTGGTTGGTTAGCACATCTCGATAGTTATACTCCGATTATCAATAAGTTAAGACAAGATGGGCATGAGGTTATCTATATTGAGACGCGAGAGAAAAATTCCTCCTCTGCAACGGAGGGTTCGGATTTAACTGGTGAACGAATTTTTCGGGATATTCAAGAAATTCTCTATAATTTAGAAATTGATGAACCTTTTATTATGTTGGGGCATTCTCTTGGGGCTATTTGTTCACTTTTACAACCCCTACAAGAAGATAATCCGAGATTTATTCCAAAAAGAATCATTGCCTTACAACCAGTTATTAAATCAGTTATCCAAAAAGAGCAATTAGGTATCTTCAAATTACCAACCTGGCTTTTCAAAATGTTTCGAAAATTAATGGTTAAACTCGCACCCTTTTTCTCTCATAAACTTAAAGAAAGTGATTATTCACGTACGAGATTTGAAAAAGAATTCCTTGAAGCAGATCCTGGTAAACTGCGAAAATCTGCTATAGGATTTAGTGATTTTTCCCTTTTGGATTATTTAACAGCTATTGATATCCCCATTCTTTTCTTAGGTATTTCTGAAGATGAACAGCATCCAATTGCTGATGCTAAAAAACTCACACAAATGTTACCTCAAACAAAATTTATTGATTTAATTTCAGAAGAAGCTGCTTTTTCTTCAAAAACAGCTGACATTATCCAAAGATTTCTCAGAACCAATAGCTCACCCTAAAGTTCTCAGTTATTCTTTTTCTAAGAATTCTATTAAATAATGATCCGGCGTCCAGATAAAAGCAATTTTTCTCCCATTAAAGAGCGCAGCAGGTGTTGGTGGAAGAACGACTATGGCGTGTTCTTTTCTTACTGTTTGCAGCACTTCTTCTAAATTATCCACTTCCATGCAATAATGATAAAGATGATTTTTCTGTTTCAGTATCTGATCTACTGTTGAAGCCCCAACTGATTCTACCAATTCAACAAGGGCGTGTTCTTTTTCAGCTTTAGGTTGCGGATCCAATAAGACCACTTTTACTTGCTGATTTTCATCAAGAACGATGTCACTTATTTGTTCCATTCCCAAGACTTTTGTGTGGAATGTAAGCGATTTTTCAATTGAGGGGACAGCAATCCCTACATGATGTATAAAACCTAATTGCATTGTTATGCTTCTCCTTTTGTTTCTTTTTTACTTGGTTTTTCTAATTTTGATACAACTCTTGCAGGATTTCCTGCTGCAACAGAAAAGTCAGGTATATCTTTACTGACTACTGCTCCGGCTGCTACGATAGACCCTACTCCTATGGTTACGCCTGGTAAGATTATTGCTCCTGAGCCAATCCAAGCACCTTGTTTTATGATTATTGGTTTTGGAGGTTGTTTGAAAATTTTTGTCTTTTGATGGAATGGACTTCCTCCCGAATGTGCTAGTATCTGCACGCCAGGAGCAATACTTACATGATCTTCTAATGTGATTAAATGTGGATATTCACCATCAAAATACACCATATTGCCTATATAGACATTTTTTCCTACTTTCACACCACATTTTCTTACAACACTGGCTCGAAATTGATAAACAGGTGCTAACCACGCAATTATTCTTAAAATTCTCCCGATGAGCTTTGCCATAGAAACCACTTGTTGTTTCTTTACTGGTTCAATTTTCGTAAATAAAACCAAGAATATAATGATTAGTCTTTATTTAGTAATCTTTTAAAAATGTTTTTTAAGAATATAGAATTGAATTATGTATTAACTTTAATGGGGCTTGACTTTGTCAAAATTTGGGCGATTGTCTTCTTGGGCTAAACATTTAGCGAAAAGACGAGGTAGTAAAATTTTTTCACAAACACTCCGTATGTTTTATCTCCATTCAGAACCGTTCCATAAGCTTCTTGCTAGAATTTTCAACACGCTCCAAGAATATGATGCCATGTTTACTTTCCCATTAGTAGCTGCTGTAGCTCATAAACACCAGGATTATGTAAAGTATCTAAAATCGTATCCCTATGAAATTGCAATTCATGGGTACAAACATGTTCGTTATCAACATCTCTCCAAACAGCAAGTTGATCGTGAATTACAACTTGCTACTGAAACATTTCGTAAACTTAAATTAACCCCAAAAGGTTTTCGTGCTCCCTATAATAATTATTCCGAGGAAACTATTTCCTTACTTGATAAATATAATTTCCTCTGGGATATTGGTATTGGTTATAGGCCTGAGTATCGAGATACATACCAATTTTTTCAGTATACTTTTGATAATAATGAACAATCATCCTTTACATGTATTCCTCTCAATAAATGGTCAGATGATTTAATGATCGATCGATACCATTTAAAGGCCAATCAAATAAGTAAAATTTTGATTAGTGAATTGAAAAAAGCCAAACAAAAGAATGGCGTAATAATGTTTGACCTTCATCCTATAAGAATTGGGAGAAAAGAATTTATTGCCAGTTTAGCAGCGCTACTCAAATATGCTAATAAAATTGATGCTTGGATACCAACTGTAACTGAAGCTGTGGAATACTGGAATAAACATCAACAATGGAAAAATGGTGCTCCTGTTTGTTGTCTTTTGACCGGGGATATAGATAATTTTACGTTCTGGGATTATTTACGGAGATTCTAATTATGAAAGATTCAGGAGAAATTCCATGCAAAAATGGTCTATTGGTATAGATGTAGTCGATATTACTCGTTTTCGTAAGCTTGACTTTAAACAGAATAAAGCATTTTATGAAAAAACCTTTAGTGACGATGAGATAACCTATTGCCTAGATTATGATGATTCTTCTACTCATTTTGCGGGAATTTTCGCTGCTAAAGAAGCGGTTTTTAAAGCATTAAACAAATTTGTAAAGATTCATATTGGTACTATTTTAATCAAACATAATCAATCAGGTAAACCATATGTTGTGATTAAAATAGAAGAAAAAAATATTAAGGAAAATATAAAATCAAATCTTAAAATACTTGCTGAGACAACTATTGAGGTTAGTATTACCCATACTCATGATTTAGCGATTGCTTGGGCTTTAGCTGTGAAAACTGGAGAAACAAAAGAAATTACAGATAATTGGTTAAGGATTGATAGAGAAATTCAGAAAGTGATTAATGATGAACTCAAATAAAAAAAACACTTTAGAAATTCAGAAAGAATTACTTGAACTTGTCCGGAAAGAACCTAGTTATTCTAATTACTGGAATGTATACAAAAGGATTCAAAAATTAGATTTTAGTGATGTTGAAATTGAAGATAAGCAAAAGGTAAGAATTGCCTTATTAAGTTCATTTACTATTGATCCTCTTGCAACTTTCTTAGATGTTGATTGTCGATTAGAAGGCCTTTTTCCAGAATTGTATATTGGTCCATTCAATAGATATCAAGATCTCATTATTAATCAAAAGAGTGAACTCTATGATTTTAACGCTGATGTAATTTTCTTTTTTGTTCGACTTGAGTCACTTCTTAATGAAGATTTCAAAGTTAAATTTGCCCGGATGAGTGAATCTGAATTAGAGGATGAAATTGAGCGGATTATCAATCATTTGAATTATTTACTCACAACCTTAACGGATAACACTAATGCTCTCGTTGTTTTTAGTAATTTTATTGTCCCTGTTTTCTCCCCTCTTGGTATTCAAGATAATAAGAGAAAAATTGGTATGAAACGATTCTATAAAATCATTAATGATAAATTGGAAAAGATGTTTCGAGACAGTCAGCAAGTGTTCATTTTTGATTTTGATGAATCTGCCAGTAAATTTGGAAAAGAAGACTACATTAATTATCCCAATTATTATCGCGGAGCCATGCTTCTAAACGAGGATTTCCTTCCAACTGTTTCCTATGATCTTATGGGGTACATTAAAGCTTTGAAAGGCAAATCCAAGAAATGTATTGTCCTGGATCTTGATAACACTTTATGGGGCGGTATTATTGGCGAAGATGGTATGAATGGTATAAAACTTAATCCAAGCTATCCTGGGAATGAATATATTGATTTCCAAAAAACCATTCTCAGTTTCTATAATCGTGGGGTCATTCTTGCAGTTAATAGTAAAAACAATGAAGCTGATGCCTTGGAAGTCTTTCAAGACCATCCGTATATGCAAATACAAGAAAATCATCTTGCGTCCTATCGTATTAATTGGCAAGATAAAGTGCAAAATCTTATCGAGTTAGCCAATGACATCAATATCGGTATTGATAGCATGGTATTCTTTGATGATAATCCTGTTGAGCGTGCCAGAGTCAAAGAATCCATTCCTGAAGTATTAGTTGTTGAAATGCCGGAAAGCTCAACACTTTATCGAAAAACACTTGAGAGTTTAAATGATTTTGATCTATTATCTCTAACCAAAGAGGATCTCTCTCGAGGAGAACTATACTATAAACGTCGAAAAAGAAAACATTTGAAACAAGAAGTGCAAGATATTGATGAATTCATTAAAACACTAGAAATTGTAGCTACAATTAAACAAGCTGATAGTTTTTCCCTTCCAAGAGTAACTGCACTCCTTAATAAGACAAATCAGTTTAACCTTACAACCAAAAGGTATACTGCTACTGAAGTTGAAGAGATGCATACAGACAATGAATCATTCAACATTTATACTCTACATGTTGAGGACAAATTTGGTGATGAAGGCATTGTTGGCGTGGCTCTTATTAGAAAAGACCAAAAAGAATGGGTTATTGATAGTTTTCTTATGAGCTGTCGAGTAATTGGTCGCAAAGTAGAAACTGCTTTTCTCTATAAAGTAATCAATGACGCTGTTAAAGAGGATGTTGAAATCATTAAGGCTAAGTATATTCCAACAAAAAAGAATCCACTTGTCAAGGATTTCTTTAAAGATCATGATTTCAAATTAGAAGAAGAATTAGATGATGGAACAACCAAGTGGACTTACAAACCAAAGAAACCTTTAGCATATCCCCAGTACTTACAGGTGAAAGAAGATTGACTGAAGCATTAGATAAATTGTATACTATTTGCAGCAAAATACTCTTAATTGATAAAACTGAAATCAATGGCAATATCTCGAGGAAAGATATCGAAGAATGGGATTCGATGGCTCATTTAATACTTGTTTCAGAGTTAGAACAAAATTTCGATATCATTATGGAAGATGAGGAAATAGCCAATATAAAAAATATAAGTGATATCAAAGATGCCTTGAAAAAATATGGTGTCGAAATTTGATGATAGGGAAAAAATGATTCTTTTGATAATTAATAAACTGACTATTCTTATTTGAAAATAATTACCATTTCAGCTTTCGTTTTGATTTTTTCTAGTGTTTTTTATCTTTTTCTTTCGCAAAATTAGTGGAACGCCAATTGCTATTATTATTACAATTCCTCCAATTGAACCCAATATTATTGGCAATTGTTCCTTTTGAGAGATACCAGGTAAAGGATCAATATTCTTATCCAAGTATTGAGAATGTAATGAAAATTCATCCGGGAGACTTTGAATTACATGTGGATTGGGATAATTATCTATATAACCAGTGTTATTTAATACGAAATCAGCTAATTCTGGTTCATATTCGAATACTTCTCCATAGATTTTTCTAATTTTTGGAAAGGAGAAATCATACATTTCTTGCATACTGATATAGGTATCATTGTTTTCATCTGCAGCATCAGTTGTCAATGCTTCAGACCAAAAGTGGGCAGAAATAATGCCAGAGAATAAAGGCTCTGAATAAGACCAATCTTCAGCATCTTCTGAAGTAAAAGCTATTGCATATTCCTCTGCAGCGACACTACTCATCACATAAAAACTTTCATTTACTACATATGGTAGTAAAGGTGTAATGAATTCCCCAGCATGACAAGCATCAATTAATAGTAGTTTATATGGTGTTTTTAATTCCAAGAATTCTTCATGAAACCATGAATTAAAATCTAAAATATCTCGTAAAAAGGTATGACCATGCGTTGCAAAGAATACTACCACTACGTCATTTTCATCCACGGTATTTTCGAAGTACTCCATTTTATCTCGAAGATTTGCTACAGTAATTTCATCTACTCCGAATAGATAATGAAAATCGCTTTCTTCCCATCCTATCTGTAATAAACTTGATCGGAATTCAATGGCATTACACGAATAAGAACCCGGCTGATTAGAATTGGGGGCAAATTGATCAATTAGAAACCCATATCGTTTTACACCTTTTGTCATCGCTTTTGTATGGTTAAGATTAATAAATTGAGGAAAAATGGAAAATAGGGAAATTAGTGAAATTAGAAAAAATGTTAGTGATAATTTTTTAGTTTTTATCATATCCTAACCTCTGCTTTGTAATAATACTTTTTTAAAGAACATAAAATATCCCATAATTTTGATAGTTATTTATCAAAAACATTACAAAACAAACAAAATAAGAAAAACTCAGAACAAATGCAACATATATTGATTTAGGTAGTAACAAAACAATTCAAGATAAAACCACTTAAAAAAGTAATAGTTACTTTCACTAAAGAATTAAAACATAATAATAATTGAATTGTGAATTTATGAATTGATTCAGATTAATAATCGGAAGTTAGCTATAATAATAAACTAGTAACTATATTGTATTAATTAAGGTAGTTGATAAAAAAATGAAAGCTTCAGATCTCTTCGTAAAGGCATTGGAAAATGAAGGCGTGGAATACATTTTTGGCATCCCGGGGGAAGAGAATCTTGATTTACTTGAGTCGATCAGAAAATCCTCCATTAAATTAATTCTCACTAGACATGAACAAGCTGCTGGTTTTATGGCTGCTACGTATGGTAGATTTACTGGGAAAGCTGGTGTCTGTTTAGCAACTCTTGGTCCTGGAGCAACAAATCTAGTAACAGCTGCTGCTTATGCTCAATTGGGAGCTATGCCTTTAGTTATGATTACTGGTCAGAAACCAATTAAAAGTAGTAAACAGGGAAGATTTCAAATTGTAGACGTTGTCAATATGATGAAGCCTCTGACTTATTTCACGAAACAAGTTGTAAATGGTAATACCATTCCCTCCATTATCAGAGATGCTTTTAGATCAGCAGAGGAAGAGAGACCAGAAGCAGTTCATATAGAATTACCTGAAGATATCGCAAAGGAAGATACTACTGCAAAAATTTTTGTGAAACATGATATTAAGCGACCATCAGCTGATGAAAAAGCCATTTCTTCTGCGATTAAAATGATTGAATCAGCTACTCACCCATTATTACTTATCGGTGCTGGAGCAAATAGAAAACGAGTACAGCAAGCTTTAGAGGATTTTATCAATAAAACAGGCATCCCCTTTTTCAATACTCAAATGGCCAAAGGGGCAGTGGATGAACGCCACCCACTTTTTTTGGGTACAGCAGCCTTATCAGATAATGATTATCTTCATTGTGCCATTCGTCAAGCCGACTTAATCATCAATGTTGGGCATGATATTGTTGAAAAACCTCCTTTCTTCATGCGTCATGGGGAGACAGAAGTCATTCACATTAATTTCTTCAAAGCGTATATAGATGATGTATATTTCCCACAAACTGAAGTTATTGGTGATATTGCAAATTCAATTACTAAAATTACTACAAAAATATCTTGTAGTGAGAAGTGGGATTTTGAATATTACAAAACAGCCAAAAAAGAAGTCGATCGTCACACACAACAAGGAGCAGATTGCAGTGATTTTCCGGTTAAACCTCAAAGGTTAGTTACTGATGTGCGAAAAGCTGTTCCGGAAGATGGCATCATTACCCTAGACAATGGCATCTACAAGATTTGGTTTTCTCGAAATTATTATGCTTATCACCCCAATACCATTATCTTGGATAATGCATTAGCATCTATGGGGGCTGGTTTACCGTCTGCAATTGCAGCAAAGATAGTTAATCCGGATAAAAAGGTTCTTGCTATCTGTGGTGATGGTGGGTTTCTAATGAATTCTCAGGAATTAGAAACAGCAATGAGATTAAAGCTTGATTTAACAGTTTTAATTGTAAATGATGGTGGATATGGTATGATAAAATGGAAGCAAAAAATCATGGATTTTGAAGATTGGGGATTGGACTTCACAAATCCCGATTTTGTAAAATATGCGGAAAGTTATGGCGCTAAGGGTCACAGAATATCAAAAACAGACGATTTATTGCCTCTTTTACGAAAATGTTTGAAATCAAAAGGAATCCATGTTATCGATCTGCCTATTGATTACTCTGAAAATGTCAAGGTTCTCATTGATGAGTTATATAAATTGGTTTGTATAATGGATCCATCTGCAGATCCGATAAAAGAAGTAGAATATAATTATCATTCTTAGATGATTATTTTATTAAGCCGTACAAATATATAGCTTCGTTTTCAATGTACATGCAATATTATCTGGGTGAAAATTGTGGTTTTAGTTTCGATTAATCCTGCTACTGGTGAGAAAATAGAAGAATATCAAGAAATGACACCAGAAGAGGTTACAGAAATTTTAGAAAAGTCTAATGAAGAATTTACTAGATGGCGAAAAGTTCCTTTTAGTAAAAGAAGAAAATTAATGTTACGAGCGGCTGAAATCTTAAAGGAAAACAAAGATGAATATGCTAAAATGGTAACTTTAGAGATGGGGAAAATTTTCAAGGATGCCATAGCTGAAGTTGAAAAATGTGCTTGGGTTTGTGAATATTATGCTGAGAATGCTGAAGATATTTTGAAACCTGAGCTAATTGACACTGAAGCAACAAAAAGTTTTGTCGCATTTCAACCTTTGGGGGTTATTCTTGCAGTTATGCCGTGGAATTTCCCATATTGGCAAGTTTTCAGATTTGCTGCCCCTGCTCTTATGGCGGGAAATGTTGGAGTGTTAAAACATGCCTCGAATGTTTCTGGTGCAGCGTTAATCATTGAAGAGGTTTTTAGAAAAGCTGGTTTCCCCGAATATGCCTTCAAAACATTATTAATTGGTAGTAAAAAAGTTGCAGCAATAATAGAAAATGAATTTGTAAAAGCTGTTACTTTAACCGGAAGCGGTCCCGCAGGGAGAGCAGTTGCATCGAAAGCTGGTGAAATGCTCAAAAAAACTGTTCTTGAATTAGGTGGAAGTGATCCCTATATTATTCTGGAAGACGCAGATAATGAAAGTACTGTCATGACTTGTGTGACCAGTAGATTGATTAATGCTGGGCAGAATTGTATAGCAGCTAAACGATTCATTATTGTTAAATCAAAAATAGAAAGTTTTGTGAAAAAATTTGTTAAATCTATGAAACTTAAGGAAATGGGTGACCCATTCGAATCTTCAACAAATGTCGGACCCTTAGCTAGGAAGGATATAAGGGATGACCTTCATAGACAGGTTCATGAAAGTGTAGAAATGGGAGCTCAATTACTTCTAGGTGGTTACATACCTGATGGTCCTGGATATTATTATCCTCCTACCGTCTTGATGAATGTGAAAAAAGGGATGCCAGCATTTGATGAGGAATTATTCGGTCCAGTGGCTAGTATCATCGTCGCAAAAGATGAAGAAGAAGCTATCTCCCTAGCAAATGAGGCAACTCTTGGTTTAGGCTCAGCTGTTTTCACCAAAGATATTGCAAAAGGTGAAAGATTAGCTATTGAGGAAATTGAAGCTGGGAGTTGTTTTGTCAACACATTTGTTAGATCCGATCCAAGATTACCGTTTGGTGGCATTAAACAAAGTGGCTATGGTAGAGAATTATCTCATTATGGTATCAAGGAATTTGTTAATATCAAAACAATCTATATAAAATAATCATACGGCATGAGAAAACAATATCCAAAATCTTATACTTTTTACGCAATTTTTTTTGTTAAAAAATTTAGATATTTTTTGCCAAATATCATATTTTATATTTGCAAAAACCCCCAAAATTACTAAACCAACTAAACCATAGATCCCTTGTCGTTTGATAAAATAAAATTGATCACCAAAAAGTTGT
>JAYEJY010000113.1:14258-20108 GCA_034660795.1 Promethearchaeati archaeon
TATTTTTTGCTTTATAAAATATCAAGAATATTATTGGAATACATTTTTATTTTATAAAATGATTAATTATAGTTATTCTATACTTATGGAGGTTTGAAGGATGTTAAAAAAGAAAATCTTACCACTTCTAATTTTACTTGTAATTTTTGTGCAACCTTTTATCGGGGTTAGAACATTTGCTTCAACCGTAAGCTCAACAGGTGATGATGTAATTTATGCTATTCAAAATTCTAAAAGTACATTACAACCACCCGGAGCTGGCGGGGAAGAAGTATTGAAAGCAAACATTATCCAAAATCCTGGCTTTGAAGAGACCGAGCCAAATGGACTCCCCTCATATTATGAATATTCTGGTGATGCTTATGAAAATTTGAATGCTTCTTATCAAGATGAAACCTGCAATGGTTCTTATTCGTGTCTTGTTGCTTCTAAAGGAACAGAACAATTTAGTTCCAACGCAGATATGTATAAACAAACAACAGGTGCTAGTATTCCTTATTTAAATCAGATAATTTATCTAGATATGTGGTATTTCATTCAAAAAAACCCAAATGTAGATGGGACAATTTATTTAAATCTCTATTTTTATGATGGCTCTTTAAGAAGACATATTAATTATTATCTTAGTCATGATAACTCTCTTTCCAACGGGTCTTCTAACTACAAATACTACGATCTGAATAGTTCACTTGGTACTTGGCATAACTTAGCTCGGAATATAACATATGATTATGAACAAGTCTATGGTACTTTTGCGCCATCTACAAGATTATTACATTTCGATTTTTATGCGCTATCACCACCCAATCCTTCTGATTTTACAGAGGGAGTGATTGATGATGTATATATTGTTAATTCAACAGGTTATAATTTTATTCCTGGAAACAATGATTTTGAGAATGGCGATGGTTCTTATTGGTCCAACTTTAAAAGAGGTCCTAGTTCAATTTACCCTACTACTGACCATACAGAAGGCGCACAAGCTGTAAATCTAACAGCAAGTGCTTACTTTGATAATTCTAATAGTAATGTTGAACTTGCCACTTATATTGGGAATTATGATACAACACAATTTGGTTATTATGCAACAGAACCAGGTAGAGTGACGGTTGAATTCGATTGGAAATATAATGATGTTGCTAATAGTGGCATCAATTCTGATGCTAGGATTTATCTCACTGCTTCTAATAGTACGTATTATACTTTACTTAGTTGGACGCTTGGTAGTTACAATGATGAAATTCGTCAAGGAAATTATTCAGGTGCAACATATAGATATGTATATTATGAAGCTGATGGGCTTGGCGTTCGGGATACCTGGCAACATTTTTCGTTAGATCTCTTTGATGTAATGAATAGTATTAATTGTAAGAATATGCCTATTACATCTATTGGTTTTGCAGTACAAGCTGGTACAAATAAAAATTCAACCACTGAATTATTAATCGATGGATTTGAATTCAGAACATATCCGACAGGCGATCCTTTTTTTGCTCCAAAACTTTTAACACATCTTTCGCTTCTAGAACAGGACCTATTCCATTTCCAATCGGTTGAGAACCTTCAGTTAACACGATGGTTGTTTTTATCTCTAAAATTTCGTTAATTTTTTTGAATTTTTCTTTAAATGCTTTTGCTGCTTTTTTATCTGGAACTTTTGTTTTGTTTCCATATGGTATATCAATTATTAGATGACTTGTTCCTGATGCTTTTTTCTTAGCCATGATTGAGGCAATAGTTATTGGAACCGGGTCTAAACGTAATGGATTTAAGACTCTGATCATTGCTGAATCTGCTGGTGCCATGTCTACTTTCCCACCCCATACCATACAGCCATTTGTTTCTTGAACTATTTTCTTTATTTCTTCTGATGAAAAATTGACCTCTGCCAATACTTCCATAGTATCCGCTGTCCCAGCGGGTGAAGTAATTGCTCGAGAACTTGTTTTCGGTATTTTCAATCCTGCTGCTGCAATAATTGGTACGACTATCATTGTTGTTCGATTGCCCGGAACACCACCTAGACAATGCTTGTTCATAATTGGTTTTTCCTCCCATTTTAGAACCTCTCCAGTATTCACCATTGCCTTTGTGACAAAAGCAATTTCTTCCAATGACCATTTTCTTGTATAGGTAGAAATAACAAACGCTGCTATCTCACTATCTGTAATCCTTCTGTCAACAATATCATTAATTATTGTGTCAATTTTTTGTTGCGTTAATTTTTTTCTATCTAATTTCTCTCTAATATATTTTGAACTTTCAGTTTTTTCAACACGTTCAATTTTTACTGTGTCTTCTGCTTGAAAGCCATATTCTCTTTCGATTTCTTCAAAAATACCTATTTCATCCTTTTCAATAGAAGTATCACTTGTGTCAACGATACCAATTAATTCATGTTTTCCTTGTTTAATTTTAACCCTATCCCCAGCGTAAATCCCGTTATGATTTGCCCATGCTTCATTCAGAACAACAATGTATTTTCCGCCTGCCTCAATATCTAATGGCTTCACCGATAAAGTAAAATCCAAAATTATTTACCCATCTTTAATTTGCTATTTTATGCGCTATTAATCTGAATATGTTTGTTCTTTCTTCCAAGCAGCTGTTCCCCATTTATCGACAGCTTCTTTTAATTCTTCATGTTTTTGAGCATACGTTTCTAGTTCTGTATCCTCTAAGTAGGCATTTACTGCTTGTCTCATTGCTTTTGCGCCAGCTTGCACTCCACTTGGATGTCCAGCTATCCCTCCACCAGCAGTTATTTGAACATTATTTCCGAGTATCTCCATTAATTTTGGAACTAAGCCAGGATGTAAACCGCCTGATTTTACAGGGATAGTTTTCTTTAGTCCATACCACTCACTTCTCAAGAAATCATCGATCTCTTTGATATCCTCTGCTTCTCCTTCCATTTTACCAACAGCAGTACCTGAATGTAAATGTTCAACACCAGCTAAGCGGGCTAATTTAGCGATAACCAACATAGCAATACCATGTGTTGGCAGTCTTGTAAATGCTGCATGCATAGCACGATGTCCATAAATTATCATATCAGGATAGCGTTTTGCAATAGATTGGACAGCTGAGAATCCAGCGGTAATAATATCTATCATTAAACACTTTCCGCCTTGTTCTTTAACGAAATCTGCTCGTTTAACCATTTCATCAAAAGAAGCGGTAATATTCGCAGCATAAATTTTCTTTTCACCGGTTTTTGTTTCTGCTTTCTCTTTTAATTGTAATTTTTTCTCTATACGTTCTTCGAATATGCAAAATCTCTGACTGGTTAGATTTTCGTCATCTTTTACCAGATCACAACCACCAAGCCATGCTTGATAGGCATATTCTGCATGTTGCTCAGGCGTTAAGCCTACCTTTGGTTTAACAATAGTTCCAACAAGAGGTCTTTTAGTAATTCCCATTTTTTCCCGTATTTTCTCTAACCCCAGAGTAGGTCCAGGAAAGCTTTTGACTAGGTCTTTAGGGAGAGTAATGTCTAGTAATCGTAAATTATCAACTGCTTTTATGCCAAATATGTTTCCGGCAAAATCAGAAAGCATCTGCGGGATATTCCCTTTTTCAAAAATATGTTGATTATAAGCAACTTTCATAATTTTATTATCTTTATCAATAAAGTACACTCGGGCTTTTAATTTCTCTCGTGAACGTTTTGTGTCAGTGGTTATTTTGGTCCAAGTGCCAGTGCTGCTTTCAGCAGCAAGCATATCGGCAAGTTTTTCGTTAATAGGATCCATTCGGAAGGTTGTAATAAGATCATTTTTGGTTGGCTGGTATTGTAAATTAACAAATCTGTTGGTCATTTTCATCGCTTCAAAAATAATTTTTTTCTTGTATGAACCTTAGTAAGCAATTCTTATAAAATAATGGTTGATTTTAGTCTAAAATCCATGGATAAATTTCTTTAACAGCTTGATGCGCCATTTGAGGAGATATAATACCTGTTTCAGTGATTAACCCGTCTATTAGTTCTTCTGGTGTCACATCAAAAGCTGGGTTTTTGATAACGAGATTATCCGGTTTCTCTTTCCAAATCTCTTTCCAATCGCGTTCCTCAATCTCTTCAAGTTTTCCTAAAATTGTCCCGGGTTCAAATTTTAGTAAACTTGTAGCAACATATACAGGAATACGAGCTTCATGAGCAGCTAATGCAATCGATGCTGTACCAATTTTATTGATAATGTTTCCTTCTGAAGTAATAACATCTGACCCGACAACAACGTAATCAACTTCTTTCATAAAATGTCTTGCTGCTGAGTCCACTATCATAATGGTTGGTAGTCCAATTTCTAGGAGTTCTTTAGCAGTGATCCTCCCTTGATATCTTGGTCGTGTTTCGGTAACATACATTTGTGTTATATCTTTTTTACTCTCGGAAAAAATACTGAAAGCTGTTGAAGAATGACAATGAGTTAGAACAACTCCACTTATTCTTCTTGCACCTATTTTTCCAATTCGTTTTTTCCCCTCAACTATTTTATTCGTGAAATTTTTTCGTGCATTTTGAACATTTTTTAATAAATCAATTACTTTTTCAGCTTTTTGAGCCTGATTTAAAATAAATCGTAGGGCATTTCTTAGTAATGGTTCTGTTGGTCGAAGAGTTGCTAGTCGTTCTTGTGATCGCTTAAGAATTTTCATAGCTTCTTTTTTGTTTCTCGGGTCTTGTTCTTCTAATCGTTCTTCAAGTGCTCGCATCCCTGCTTTTGCGACATCCGTAGCACCTTGAATTTCTAAAGAGAGGATTTGTTCACATATTTTTTCAAAAGACATTTCATTTTTGTTCCTTGCGTTTTTTTCTAATTAAATCTATAAAAATTTATTACCATTATTGCTAAATTAATATTTTTTCTAAATTTTACTTAAAAATTCCCTATAAATAAAACCATAGACTTAGAAAATAAAAAGAAATACTAGAAAGTAAATAAGAATTTTAACACTGCAACTAGTATTAAGCCCATCATGATTAAACCAATATAAAAACCGATTTTTGCTTTTCTATTATATCTTTTTGTTCTCCTGCCATAGATTATAGCTAAAATTGCACTAATAATAGAAAATACTGGAATATAAAATTTTTACTTTTTAAGTTGATGTAATTACAACATTTCTGTATTCATTTCCTAAGCAAGAAAATCATTGGTGTTTTGTAATTATTTTAAGGTGGTATTCATTAATCACTAGGATCAGGTTTCATTAAGTGTTTTTTCACAAGACTCCTAAGAAGAATCTTTTTCCAAACAATATTTACTGTGTAATTATAGAGGTATTCCATAGGAGAGTTCATAAAAAGAAAACTCCCCCCTTGAAACCATTCTTTATTATGCAATTATAAGGGAATACCATATATAAGAGCAAATATTACCCCAGCAATTATGCTAAAAATGAAAAACACCAAAGTATAAATCAGTACGCCAGTCCATTTGAAATATTTAGAGTTGGGTACCATTGACACAAAATCATAGGGTTGTCCCATCATAAAGGAAAGTGCAGTCGCTCGATCCATTCCTAGAACCATTAGTGATTTGGTCATTACAATTTCAACTAATGTTGGTGTATAAAGTGGTCCACCCACTAATGCTGCAATAACAATCCCAACAATTCCTTGGAAATAATTTTCGATCCAACTATCAGGTATGTAAGCAACAAGAAAACTTACAACAATTAATCCAAATAGTAATCTTGGAATGACAGTTTTAACTAAAGTCCAACTAAAAGTATACGCACTTTCAACACAATCATAAAAGGTTTTCTTTATGGTCAATCTCTTGACATTTTTTACCTCATCTTGAGTGGCTATTTTTGCATCAAATTCTTCCTTTAATCGTT
>JAYEJY010000114.1:0-4018 GCA_034660795.1 Promethearchaeati archaeon
TTTGGTATTTTGTTTAAATTTTGGACCTAAAGTGTCATAGTGAGGTTTGACTGAAAGGGTAAATGTTTCATTAGCAGAGCTGACTATTATTAGTTTTTTGATATTTAGTTCATCAAGTATTATCTGTTCAAATTCCTTTATTGTTTTTTTATCTTGATTATTTATACAAAAGATTCGTATTTCATTTAGAGGCTGTCGTAATTTAATATTCGAAGTATTTCTGATATTACGTCCAATTTTTACAATTTCTAAAATAGTTCTCATTTTAGCATCTAATGATGGATTTTGAAATAATTTGTTTCTTTTTGGGTATGAATTTAAATGAACACTCATTGGATTTTTTGATTCAGAATTTTTAGTTAAATTTTGATAGAGTTTTTCACTAATAAAAGGCACAAATGGGGCAAGTAATTTGCAGAGTGTTAATAAGCAATGATAAAGTGTTGAATACGCTGCATATTTGTCCATAGTTTCTTCTTCAGTCCAAAACCTATTACGATTTCTTCGTATGTACCAAGTAGATAGATTCTCAATAAATTCTTCACATTTTTCAATGGCATCTCTAAATCCAAATTTTTTCATATTTGCTCTTATTGATTGAATTAAGTTTTGCAATTGACTTAATATCCACTTATCAAGAAGTGTTAACGTTGAATTTTGTAAAAGTTCTTGTAGATTATATCTTGGTTGATAGTGATCTATGTTAGCAAAGGTTGCAAAGAAATTATAACAATTCCATAAAGTTATGAAGAATGGTTTTATTTCCTTTTCTAAGTAAAATCCAAATTTCATTGGTTGTGATATCTTTTGCTTTAGATAAGCCCAACGCATTATCTCTGCGCCCATTTCTTTTACTGCTTCATCAAACCATATAGCATTCCCCCAACTACGATGCATTGGGTCTCCATCTTTATCATTTACTTTTTCATGTGCAATGACTCTTTTATAGGGGGCTTTTCCAGTCAATGTCACTCCCATAAATAATTGGGAATAAAACCATAATCGTATTTGCTCTCGCATTTCACAAACACAATCTGCTGGAAACCATTTATTCCAATAGCTTCTCTGTGACAAATAATGTAATGTTGAAAACGGAACAATTCCAGCATCTAACCAACAGTCCCCCACCTCAGATATTCGGGATACCTTTGACTTACATTTAGGACATTCTATTGTAATTTCATCTATCCAGGGTTTATGTAATTCTGGAAGATCCACATTTTTAGATACTGAATATTCAAGTAATTGAGCTTTTGAAGAAACAACCGTTAAAGTTCCACATTCTGTGCATTCATAGAAAGGTAAAGGAAGTCCCCAATATCTCTTTCTTGAAATGCACCAATTATCCATATTTTTCAACCAATCTAGCATTCTTTTCCGCATATATCCTGGTTGCCATTTAACTTTATTAGCTTCTTCGATTAATTTGGGTCTTATATCTTCACAATCAATGAACCATTCTTCTACTAATCGGAAGACTAATTCATTATGACAACGCCAACAAGTCGGATATCGATGAGTATAATGTTCTTTTTTATAGAGTAATTCTTGTTTTTCTAGGTATGTTATTACTGCACGTGTTGCCTCATTTACTGATAAATTAGCAAAATCGTCAAATTTTTTTGTAAGGTTCCAAATTCATCTATGGGAGAGATTATTGGAAGATTGAATTCTTTTCCTAATTTAAAATCCTCTAATCCACAGCCAGGTGCAATGTGAACTAACCCTGTACCTTCTTTGATAGTAACCTCGTCCCAGGGAATAACTGAGTATATTGTTATTGATTTATGAGCTGATAAATCGTGGAAAGGAGATTTATATTGTAACTCCACTAATTCTTTACCAGGTATTGTTTCAAGGATATCAAATTTTTCTAATAGAACATTTAGTTTATCTTGGAGTATGTAATAATATTCATCATTTTCTTTTATTTTACAATAGAGCTTATTGGGATTTATTGCCACAGCAGTATTAGCAAAAAGTGTCCAAGGTGTTGTTATCCAAACTAGTAAATATTCATTGTAATGATTTTTTTCATCGAGGGGAAATTTTACAAATAATGCTGTATGTTTTATTTGTTCATATGAGTCATGTTGTTCATGTTGTGATAAGGAAGTACCACATCTTATACACCATGGCATTGGAAGATACTCTTTTTTTATCCATCCTTTTTGATGACAAACATGTAAAAAATGCCAAATATGTTCAATATTCGTATCGGTATGGGTGTAATAGGAATTCTTCCAATCCATCCATTGTCCTAATCTTTTTGATTGGTGAGTAATTAAGGAAGAATATTCTTTTATTCGTTGCTTACATTTATCAACAAATTTCTTAGTTCCGAATTGTTCTATCTGTTTTTTTGACTTTAATTCTAGTGCCTTCTCAACCTCAACTTCAACCCATAAGCCTTGACAATCAAAGCCATTTTGAAATCTTAGTTGAAAACTAGTAAGAGCTCGATATTGCTGTATAGTATCTTTTAATGTTCTACCCCATGCAGTATGGACACCCATGGGATTATTAGCCGTTATTGGTCCATCTATAAAAGAATAATTTCGATTGAATGTTTTATTCTTTTCTAAAAATTTTTGGCGGATATCCTCTTTTCCCCAATAATCAAGTATCTCATTTTCAATTTTAATAAAATTAGGGATTGAAGATATTTCAGGATAAATTTTTTCAGTATAAGTTTCATGTTCATTATCTAATTTAGATGATTCACTAACGAATTTCACGATTCCTCACAGTAATTCATCTCCTTTTGTAAGAAGTTAAAAAATAGATTATCCACTAGGTGTTTTTCTTTAGAAGTATATTTCCGGGGATATAATTTCTTGATCCCTCATTTGTTACACCTTTGAAGACATTAACTTTTTTTCTCACTTACACTATTTAAAGTTATTGCCTTCCTTTAAAATCCTATTAAATAATAATAACTAGAAAATCTCTTGCTTTATAAGTCATTTAAAAGCGTTCATTTATAAAGGGGTTATTTATAAAGTATGTATTAGAACCTCCGAAAATATGAGAATATTGGGAGATATTCAAAATATGGTTAAGATTGATTACGAAATACAAAACTGCGTAGCTTCAGGTAGTGTTGAAACATCACGAATAGATCTTTATGCTTTAGCGGACCAACTAGGCGAGAAACCAGAGTACTTCGTATCCTATGAACCAGAAAAGTTTCCAGGTCTCGTACTAAAGATACCAAAACCTAAAGTAAGCTCACTAATTTTCGCATCTGGAAAAATGGTTATAACTGGTGCTAAAAGTGCAGAACAATTACATGTTGCTGCAGAAGAAATCGTTAAAGTCCTAAAAAACGCTGGTGCAAGAATAACAGGGAAACCTCAAGTTACTGTACAAAACATTGTTGCATCTGGAAATATTAACGCGATTATTAACTTAGAACTAGCTTCTATTATGCTCGAAGGCTCAATGTATGAACCCGAACAATTTCCGGGTTTAATTTATCGAATTCGCGAACCAAAAACTGTTTTACTCTTATTCCAAAGCGGGGCTTTCGTTTGTACTGGAGCGAAAAAAGAAGAATTTGTGAGTGAGTCAACTCGAAAAACTTATGAAATATTACAAGAAGTTGGAGCACTTGAGGAAGAATTTATCTAAAATTTTTCCTTCCTTTTTTGTTTATTTTTTCTTTCTTTTTCTTTAAAAAATGAATGATCAAAGCCATTATTTGGCTTTGAAATCAGAATAGGCTTTAAATAGATAATTGAATCCGCCTGTTTCTTCTCCTTCATTTAAAGTAATAGTTTGCGGTGCTTCTCTAAATTCCTTATCAATCAGATCTGATTTAATTGCTCCGAAGAATTTTTCTTTCGGTCGAGCATTTTTTCCAATCCAAGTATAAATCATCATTGCTTCTTCACCCATTAAACCAGCTACTACAAATACATCGTCAGAATCTAAAGAATCTCTTGAAAATTCTTCTTCTATGTAGTCTATTTCATTATCTTCTCCTTGTTTAATACGAATCATACGAAATTCTGGT
>JAYEJY010000115.1:0-4016 GCA_034660795.1 Promethearchaeati archaeon
AACCAAAATTTGTTTTCCTTAGTTATAATTTAGGTTAATTACATGGAAAAGGGGAAGTAGGGGGGTTGTTCATGGATAGCTATTTATTGCTGCCACTAGTGCTTTGCATACGGTGTCATAGAGATTGGCTGTCAGTCGCATATACAGGTCATAATCACCCACTCGGATAACATCTGTCCATGATCGTATGCCACCAAATACCCATGACTGAATACTCGCAGCCAATAGTTGTGTCGCTTCCAAACTGTAACAACCTTCCGGTAATAAGCCTTCTTGTAAAAGTTCCTCCTCATTTTCAATCGAGAGTAACGTTAACGCTTTTTCAAAAATCCGTTGCCATTTATCTAATCCGTTTTGTTTTGTAAATAATACTACATCTTCCACTATTTCTCTTAGGTATAATTCCGCTTGACTTACGGGCGTTATTTTTATCTTTGGAATGTGGATGCCCTTTTTCAATAAATAATAGACTTTTTTCCTCTCATCTTGTGCTTTCTGTTTTTGCTCTGCCCAAACATTGCATTGTCCCTTTTTTTCCGCGAGTATTGTCCAAGTGCTTCCTCCGCCGACAAATGCCATGCCTACGTGGTCTTTTATTTTTAATCTGTCTGCTGTTTTATAGGTCAAGTATAATTTCTGGTAGCGTTTATTCTGTAAATAGCTGAACCAGTCAGTGATGTTTTCTGCGAGTATGATTTTCTCTCTGGCTTCTGGCTCTAGTAATTGCTGTATGAATGTTATTTGTTGTTCCTTTTGCCCTATTAGCTCATTCTTCTCGAGTCTGACTTTCTTTCCCTGGAGGACAGCATTTCCATAAGCTGTTAATGAGGCTATTTGCAACACATTTTCATTCATACTTTCTTATTTGTTACTTATCAATTAATAGATTATCTCTTAGTTTTTCCTCTTTCCCGGTATTTTTGTGTTTTTTTTTAGGTTTTTTTTCGGGTAAATTGATCATTTACGTATTTTTTTCTCATTTTAGCCCTTTTTTACCTATTTTTTTTCCAGTTCTTTTTTTTTCTTCCATTAGTTCTTGTAGCTTTCTGGCATCTTTTAGCATATTATGATTATTATTAAAAAACACATAAGCCTTTTCAGGTTCTGCTTTACATATTTTTGCTTCTATTTCTTCTAATTCTTTTGTCGAATATTTGTGTCTATACCACTTTCTACGACCATGCATTCGTAGATACACTACATCATTTATTGCATAGATCTTTCGTGGTAATTCAGGAGCATCAACACTTACCAGTGTTATCTCTTTTTCCTCCGCCCATTCATACCATTTTTCTTGGAACCAGTCTTTGTTTCGGAACTCTAATGCAAACCGTTGCTGTAAGGCTGTTTCTTCTGCAAAAGCAGCTATCCGAGAAGCGAGATTTGGCGTTATAAGTAGCGGTAATTGAAAGAGATAGAAATCAATGAGAGTATCCATTGTTCGAAAGGCATCTTCAAACTTTTTCCAGATTTCTAGTGCTTCTTCATTGAATTTGTGTCGATGAGTGATTGATTTATTGATTTTTATTGCCCATCTTATGTCCTTTCCTTTTTCAGACCATGATTTTATCATATTTGGGAACGGGAATTGATAAAAACTAGCATTCAATTCTACGGCTTTAAACCCGGAATTTTTTTTATACCAGCTGAAATTACCCCCCCTTTATTCCAGCCATATGACCACCCTGATGTTCCTACCAGTATTTTCATTCTTGATGTTTCACATTATCATTACTCTTTTTTTCTTTAAATGTTTATAGTTTTCCTTTTGCAATTTCTATGGATGTCATGTTCCAATGTAGTAATGACTTTTATTCATTATTTACAATTCGCTAGTTTTGTAAGCGCTAATAAATTATAAAAAAGGAAAAGATTCTTTGAAAAATAATTATAGCGTTCAATATGAATTGGCTAAAAATCTTCTGAATTAATCAAAAAATTGGTTAAGTATCTTCTGAATTTCCATAAAACAAATAGATTTTTTAATAATGCAGATATTATAAAAAATGCTTCAGAATTATATAATTACTTTGTGGCGAGGAAATATTATTATGCATAATAAAAAGAAGAGTAAATTTTTGGTTATATTTGAGATAACGGCAGTCTTATTTTTTATCGTTTTATTACCCCTAATTAATCACATCAATTTTACAACGCCTATAATCCAATCTACAGGAAATACTTAAGCAACGGAACTGTTCGTAGCAAAAAGTGAGCTTGCATCTAACCTAAGAAATAGCGAAAAAAACAGTTATGAAGACAAATTCAATCCATTGATAAAACCAGTTGCTAATTATATCCCTCATGAAGCAATTTGGATCGAAAGCGATAGTGACTTTGAGTTATACAACTTTTCCGGTGATGGAACCGAAAACAATCCCTATATTATTGAAAATTACTATATTTCTTCTGAGCATTATGATAATGGCATTAAAATTAAGGATACTTCTAAGTACTTTATTATCAAGAATTGTTATTTTAATGAAACTAAAGGTGTTAATATTGAAGATGTTGCGGATGAAACTATGGTTATAAGAAATAATATCTTCAATTCCGGCGGAATTAAGGTTTATTACACTTCATATGGTTTTATTGAGAATAATTATTACGATACTCTCGCTGCTCAAAGTGAATTCTATATTGAAATACATGATTCAACTTATCTCTCAGTTATCAATAATACTTGTGGATTTGGTTTTAGTGGTATGTTAATTGACTCTTCAAATAATCTGCTGATCCAGAATAATACGTTTGTTAATACCAATTATAGCGGTATGCACTTACGCTATGTTCAAGATTCTCATATCGACAATAATCTTTGTAAAAATAATAGCAATTCCGGTATTTTATTGTATAAATGTAGTTTTAATACCCTAACTAATAATACTTGTTTATTAAATAAATATGGGATTTTTTGCGGTCCTGATTATTATTTAAAAAGTAATTCTTATTCTTCTATGAAATCTGATAGGTTTTTAGATGATCTACGCACTAATAATACTTTAATCGAAAATCATCTAGAAAATAATACTTCCTTTGGAGTTTTCTTGGGAAGTCTATATTCTAACAGCTTGCTTTATCATAATTACTTTATTGATAATAATCTCGAAGGTACCTCTCAAGGATGTGATAATGGTACCAATAATCTATGGTATAATGCTGAGTTACTTGAAGGTAATTTCTGGAATGATTGGACAGGTACGGGTGGCTATCATATCGAAGGTTCTGCTAATGCTATAGACTACTATCCTTTGTGGGATGGTTTTTTTGGTAGTTTTAGTTCCCATAATGCGAATAATGCTTCCTTACTTCTTTTATTCGTTTTTTGTCCAATTATTATTCTTGTAAAACGGTTATCAAGAAGGAAAGGTTCTTTGAAAAAGAATTGACTTATAAAAAAGAAAATGATTGTATTAAATTCTTATATCGAGTAATTTATTTTCTGAAATCTTTTAATCTTAGTTCTAGTCTACTTCTTCCACAGTTATAACTCCGGTTGGGCATGCTTCAGCTGCTTCTTTTGCTAATGAGATTTTATCATCATCGAAAGTTCCTGTAGAGCTTTCCATTGTTGTTTCTCCGTCTCTCACATATGAGGTGAAAGCATCATCTGCTTCGTAATGATTTGGGTCGATTTCGTAGCAACTTCCGCATTGAATACAGTTCGTTCTATCTATTTTTATGGTATATCTGGTCATTCTTATCAACTGTAAAAAGCATTCCTTACTTTTATAAACTCTCTGGAAAAGAAAATTAAAAGAAACGAATAAAAATGAAAGTATACTAACAAAAGATATTTTTTTTTGTTATGTCTCTCATTTTTTTAATTATATATTATAACCCGCTTCCCTAATATTTTTGAGAATATTTGCTCCCCATTCTTCTAATCGTTCTTTTGTATAAACAGTCTTCGTAATGTATTGAGCATTATTGTGAACAGCTAATTCTTCTGTCCAATATTTTTTCTTTTCTTCAGATAACCTCTCATAGAATTTATCCCACTTAGTCATCCAGTC